>JAHDBB010000124.1 GCA_020630635.1 Chitinophagales bacterium | reverse complement strand
CACGAATACCACTACTATCGGGGCTATTTTTGAAAGGTCGGAACCTCAAACATTGCAATTCATAATTTATAATTCATCATTAATCAATGCCTCATTTTACCGACCAACTCAATCGAACCATTGAATTAGCCCATTCACCCAAGCGCATAATTTCCCTAGTGCCTTCTCAAACCGAGCTACTTTTTGACTTAGGATTGCAAGAAGAAATTGTGGGAATCACCAAATTTTGCATCCATCCCCAAGAACTTTGCAAAAGCAAGCCCAAAGTGGGAGGAACTAAAAATATCAATATAGAAAAGATTGCTGAACTAAATCCTGATCTCATTATTGCCAACAAAGAAGAAAATCAGAAAGAACCGATAGAAGCCTTGAGTAAAGATTATCCTGTTTGGATTAGTGATGTAAAAAACCTTGAAGATGCACTCAATATGATAAAATTACTTGGCGTATTGTTAGAAAAAGGAGAAAAAGCTAAGGAGATGATTGAAAAAATCCAAGATGCGTTTATAGATAAACGTTCAAAACCCTCAAAACGAGTAGCGTACCTTATTTGGCAAAATCCGTATATGAGTATTGGCAAGGATACTTTTATTCACGACATGCTTACCCATCTGGGGTTGGTCAATGTTTTTGGAGATAAAAAACGCTATCCGATTACTTCAATGGAAGAGTTGAAAAAATTACAACCCGATTGCTTATGGCTATCATCAGAGCCATTTCCCTTTAAACAAAGTCATGTTGACCACATAAAAAGACACTTTTTAGCTACTAATGTTCAATTAGTAGATGGAGAAATGTTTTCTTGGTACGGAAGCCGACTATTATTAGCAATAAAATATTTTAAGACTTTGGATATATAAAAAAGAATCGTATTTTTGACACAAAGTCACAAGCCACCTGATTTTGGGCAAATACTTACAATACTGGAACTTATTAAACACCAAAACCAACCAACTACAAACTACCCCAATTTCAACTGCTTGAAAAGTAAAAGGCTGTAAGAGGACTAATGTAAACGCAACTAACACAATACATTCCCCAATTTTCTAATCTTGCATTTATGGTATAAATGTGCTGAAATGCCTATGTATTATTACATAAATTCAGCAAAACAAAAAAACCTTTTTGTGTTTTTTTCGTAATGCTGTATTAAATATAGGTTTTCAATTAATGAATAATCTTTGATTTTCATTTAGATCTAGATAGTTGAAAAATGTATTGTTTATTGAGTTTTAAACTTCTCCTCCCCTTGGCTTATTTTTTGTACTTGATTATTTAGTACAGACAATTCAATTTTTTAATTGATACATGACTGGGTAAAGTAAAAGAATTTGGAAAATTAAAAAATGAAGAGCATATGCAAAGTTGGTGTGTTGTAATGAGACTACTGGGAATAGTCTTATGTTGTAATTTTTTGTTGTTAGTAAAACAAGATGCTGTAATTGCACAAGAAATCCTGAGAGGACCTTACCTTCAAACGATGGAATTGGATGAAAATGCCTATTCCCTTGTCGTTCGTTGGCGAACAGATGAACATGATATATCAGATGAGGTATCTATGGTCAAAGCTTTTAAGGTTAATGCAGATGGAACTGTTCAAGAAGAACCTATTATAGCTACTTCAGTACCTCTTGATTGCGAAAACAATGACTGTGAACTAGAAGAGCCTGCTCATGAAGAGTATTGGACACACATAGTCACCCTACAAGGTTTAGAACCTACTACCAAGTATTTTTATAATATTGGAACCTATGAGGTCGATGATGAAGATCATCACGTAGAAGAAGGATGGGCAGATGATGATAGTGATACAGATGATGAGTCGTATTACTTCATAACGCCATCTATCGGTGAAGATCCAAGTCAAGAAACACTTCATGTGCTAATGATAGGAGATCAAGGGACCGGTAGTCGCAGTATTACGGATTCTACAAGAGCCGTTACTGTTAGAAATGCTTTTTGGGGAGAAGGAAACTATTTAGATGAGAAAGGCATTTCTGCTGAAGATGTATCTTTTGTTTTGACAGTTGGTGACAATGCCTACTCTCACGGAACGGATGCAGAATGGCAAGAAGCTCACTTCAATACTTTTGAAGAGCTTATCAGAAATAAAATATTCTATATGAATGTAGGCAACCATGACCTCGACAATAAAGAGGTCTATTATAGTAACTTTACGATGCCTACTCACGAATATACCGAATCTCAATATCCTGGTTCTTTCTATAAGGTAGAATACGACAATGCGCTATTTATCTGTCTAGATTCCAATGGACCAAGTTATTATCCTGGTTCTTTCTTAGAAGCATATAGAGCATCCATGATAGAGTTTTTAACAGAGACTTTAGAAAAAAATACCAAAAAATGGGTGATGGTAGCGGTTCATCATCCTCCATATAGTGCAGGTAATCATGAATCAGATGATCCAGGTGAGTTGAGTCTCAAATGGACTCGTGAAGAATTGACACCTATTTTTGATGCTTATGGAGTAGATTTAGTATTGTCTGGTGATGACCATAACTATCAGCGATCTCACTTAATAAGAGGCATACGAGGATACAGTACAGATGAATTGCCCAACGATGATGACTATCACTTTATGCAAGAAGGTCAACCTATCGAAGATGAAGACGATTTCGATTCTTATTATAAGACTTCTATCAACTCTGAAAAGCCGTACCAAGACGAAGATGATGTAGAAGGAACCGTATATGTAGTAGCTGGAAGTTCTGGAAAAAAGAATGATAAAGATAACAACCATCCCAACTTCGTAGCATTTGGTGACGAATCAGAAGACGATGTTGTATTAGGACGATTAGGAAGTGTCCACTTAGAAATTACGGACGAATACTTACAAGCAACCTTTATAAGTCCTACCGTTACCGATATTGAAGCATCGACGTATGTGGTTAATGATGTTTTTAGAATTTACAAGACAGATGAAGAAACAATAGAAGCAGAAGTTGATCTAAAGGTGAATTTAGAAGGAGCGTACGATGCCGAAGAAGGTAAAATGACCAATTATTTGGTAGAATTAGGACTTTTGCCCTTAAAGCAACCTTATAGCATGGCTCCATTCTATTACAATGGTACAGAGGAATTAGAAGATACACATTCTAATATGACGGATTGGGTATTAGTCGAAGCTCGTTGTGGACAACCTGATTTAGCAACACCAGATGCAGAAACAGTAGTTGTTGAAAGACATGCAGGTATTATTTTGAGAAATGGTGATATTGTCAATACAGAAGGTGATCCTTTATTGTTCACTCGATTAAGTGAGGGGCAAGAATACTACTTTGTGGTACGTCATCGCAATCATATCGACATTATGAGTGCCGAACCTTTAGAAGCAGAAGATGAGATCTATTACAACTTTACCAATGATACAGACAAGGCGTATGGCTTAAATCAACAGAAAGAAAATGAGGAAGATGGAGAAGCAATGATGTATGCAGGCGATTTTTATGTCGATCAAATCATTCAAATTACCGATTTAGAATACTGGATTGGTACATCTGCTATGTTAGAATCTTATGACAGTCGAGATGCCAATTTAGATGGCGTTGTTCAATTATCCGACTACGATCTTTGGCTGCCCAACAATGCTAAAATCGGAATAGACGAATTACATTATCATCACCAATTTGAATAAACAAAACAACGAATCATACCTTATAATTATAATGATGGGGCTGCTTTCAATAGAAGGCAGTCCTATTTTTTTTTGATTTTTTTATTAGGAGCGAAGGGTTCATTGCTTCGTCGCAACGGCAAGTCCCGCTATCCGTTCTTATGCCTACTCCAAATATGACATTTTTTAGAAAAATGTCATATTTTCGCATGCATACCACTCCTATCGGGGCTATTTGTGTCAGGTCAGAACCTATAGTAACTGAACCGCTTTAGAATTTAATCTATTGAGGACTATTTTTTGAAAGGATACGAACTCCGTCACTCGCTACCAGCCAGTTACCCGTCACCCGTCCCTCGTCACCCATCATTTGCTACCAGTCACTTGTCACCCGTCACCCGTCACCAGCCACTTCCTCCCACTATTAGAAAAAATACGTATTTTGCAAACAAAAACGTCTTATGTCCCTATCCAGCCAATTCATCCATTATGCCAAAAAACTTTTACCTTCTCCCTTTACCATTGCCATCTTTCTCACTCTTGCCACCACAATTCTAGCCTGGCTACTCACCGAACCAGCCCCAGATAGCGACAAATTCCATCTTTTACAAATTGCTCAACATTGGGAAAAAGGTTTTTGGGAACTCCTAAAATTCACCATGCAAATGATGTTGATTTTGGTATTGGGACATGTTCTTGCCCTTTCCAAACCCATCAATGCCCTCATACAATCCATCCTTAGTCTTTGCAAAAACACAGCGACAGCCGCTTTAGTAGTCACACTTTTTACCCTTATTTTAGCCTTTATCAATTGGGGATTGGGTTTAGTATTTGGAGCGATACTAGCTCGAAAACTAGGAGAATATGCCCAACAAAAAAACATCCCACTCAATTATCCCTTGATTGGAGCTGCTGCCTATTCAGGTTTAATGGTATGGCATGGTGGATTTTCAGGATCAGCTCCCCTTATCATAGCCAATGAAGGACACTTTTTAGCTGAAAAAATGGGAGTCATCGCCATAGATCAAACCATCCTTTCCCCCATGAATATTTTTGCAACAGCCTTGCTTTTTATCGGATTACCCTTACTGATGTATGTGTTAGGAAAACGAGGTGAAACAGCTTCTTATCGTTTGCCAGCCGTAGAATGGGAAGATGTTGGGATGGAAAGGGTAGAGGGAGCCGAAAAATTGGATCATTCTCGTATCATGGCTTGGTTGATTGGTGGACTATTTTTAACAGTAGCCATCTTTCGGATCATAGACGCTGGTGGAATATTCAAAGCCATCTCTTTGAACTTTATCAACTTTATGCTCTTTACATTGGGGCTTTTATTTCATGGAAGCATCCACCAATTTTCACAATCTGCAAAGAAGGCTATCAGTGGATCCGCAGGAATTATGCTACAATTTCCTTTGTATGCAGGGATTATGGGCATTATGAAATACTCTGGACTTATCAATGTATTTTCCGATTTCTTTGTCCAAAACTCCAATAGTTTTACTTTCCCTTTTTTGACTTTTATTAGCGCAGGCATTGTCAATGTCTTTGTACCCAGTGGAGGCGGACAATGGGCAGTACAAGGACCTATTATCGTGGAGGCTGCCCAACAGTTGAATATCCCTATGTCAAAATGTGTGATGGCTTTAGCGTATGGCGATCAACTAACCAATATGTTACAACCCTTTTGGGCATTACCTCTTTTAGGAATAACCGGACTCAAAGCCAATGAAATACTACCTTACACCGTTATATTATTTATAGCAGGTGTTTTAATCTTCGGACTTAGCTTGGCAATTTTTTAATGAGTAAAAATTACAAAAAATATTGAAGGTGAACCGTATTCGTGTATTGGTGGCAAAAATCTATTTTTTACAAACGACATAATTTGTCGAATAACCCTAAAGATTGACTAAATAAACCGTAATTTTGCTCTATGTCATTGGTATCAGATGTATGGACTCTATGTAAAAAAGAGGCACAGTTAGAATGGCGACAAAAACATGGGCTAAATGGCTTACTTTTGTATATCGGTTCGACGGTCTTTGTAGTATATATGGCTTTTATTGAAATGGAGCCAGTTACTTGGATGACGGTTTGGTGGATTATCCTTTTGTTTGCTTCTGCCAATGCAGTTGCTAAGAGCTTTTTACAAGAAAGTGATGGACGACAATTGTATTATTATACATTGGTCAGTCCACAAGCTGTGATTTTATCCAAGATGCTTTACAATGTACTCTTGTTGGTCTTGATAACCCTATTGGGGATAGGAGTGTATAGTATCTTGTTGGGCAATCCCGTTTTGAAGATGTCGATTTTTATGACAGCCGCTTTATTAGGAGCGATTAGTTTTTCGACTACTTTTACAATGGCTTCGGCGATTGCGTTCAAAGCAGGAAAAGGAAGTACTTTGATGCCTATATTAAGTTTTCCCATTATCATTCCTATCATTGCCTTATTGATACGAGTGTCTGCTGCTAGCTTGATGGTGGTCGAAGATATTAATATTGAAAAGAATATCGGAATATTGGTCGCTATCAATGTGATTATTATGGCGTTGGCATTGATCCTTTATCCGTATTTGTGGAGAGACTAAAAGAATGCGAACGAGGGGACGTTTTAGAAATTGGGGCGAAAGGGGACGTTTTCGGTTCGTTGCTTGGTTTTGGGACGACGGGACGTTTTTCGGTTCTTTTTCTGATGATTTTTCGATTAATGATGAAGTAATCGTCCCTTTGCGTCCCTTCGTCCCAACATGTAAAATCTGAACAGCTCGTCCCTATTTACTAGAACGATAAGTTCTATTCCTCAACCATCTAGACCCGATAGTAACGGCTATGGTGAAAGTAGGTTGGCTAAGAGGTTTTGCGAAGCTTCACCATAATAGTGGATAGCGGGGAGACCCATTGCGATGAAAGAGTAATAACCGTTCTCTCCTAATAAAAATATCAATCAAATAAAAACCTTAATTGGTCGATAATGAAATTGGATCATTGACCAGCGACTCAAAACAACATCCTATGCTCAAATTTATGTATCAATCGTGGTGGAAATATGTTTCCGTCCTTATTCTAATCTACGTCATTTTGATGGGATTCCTTTATGCAGCTCCTGCCCAACATATTCTCAACGAAAGTATTCGTGCCTTACATTTTCATGTTCCTATGTGGTTTGGGATGATGATCCTTTTTCTCATTTCAGTTATCCAAAGTGTGAAACATTTGAGAACAGGCGACTTGAAATATGATTTGGTTGCAGCCGAAACGGCCAATGTGGGAATTGTATTTGGATTATTGGGACTGGTGACAGGAATGGTTTGGGCAAATTATACTTGGGGCAGTTGGTGGAATGGAGACCCTAAACAAAATATGTCTGCTATTTGCTTATTGATTTATTTGGCTTATAGCATCTTACGTTCATCGGTCAATGATCCCGAAAAACGAGGAAGAATATCAGGCGTTTACAATATCTTTGCCTTTTGTGCTATGATTCCATTATTATTTATCATCCCAAGATTGACGGATTCATTGCATCCATCCAATGGAGGAAATGAAGGGTTCGTAGTGTATGATTTAGATAATAGTTTACGGATTGTCTTTTATCCAGCCGTCATTGGATTTACCTTACTGGGACTTTGGGCAGCTTCTTTGCGAGTACGTACCCGAATGCTTCACTATAAACTCTTAAAACTAGTGTAAGAATGCAAAAACTAAGAAAGATTTTTACTGGAATATTGTTGGCTTTTTTCCATATTGGACTATTGGCTCAAGGACCTGCAACACGACCAGAAATGGCAGATGTGATGCGGAGCAATGGCAAAATTTATGTAGTGGTTGCCATTGTTTTGCTTATATTTTTGGGTATTGTTTTTTATCTTATTCGTATCGACCGAAAGGTAACAGACCTTGAAAATCGCTGGTCTGATAAAATTTGAAGAAATATAATTTGTTAGATGTTTTTTTAACAAAATGATAATAAAAAACGTCTTTTTTTATCAAAAATGAAAAATCATAAATTGTAAGAGCCTTTTTATTATCAAAAAATCAATATTTTAAGAAAAAGAGTCATTTATTCTGACAAAAAAAAATACGCTATTTAGATAATTAGTGTAATTTTGACCCCAAGTAGAGTGCAGATTCAAATTATGTACTCTTAGTAATAAATTATTCATTACTCATAAAGCATTATAAGGAATGGTTGAGAAACCAATATATTTTTTACCATTCCTAATTCACCCAAACCTAAAAATGGATTTATGGACAAAAGTAAAAGTAAATACAGTTTTTATGAAAGTGTAGAAATGTATTTTGAAAAAGCTGCCAAAGCTTTTAGTCGAAAATATGATCGAACACTTCTAGAGCAAATCAAGGCTTGCAATAGTGTTTATCGTATGCACTTTCCTGTAAAAATCTGGGACCCGAAAGCCAAAAAAGAAAGAATCGAGGTTATCGAAGCTTACAGGGTACAACACAGTCACCACAAACTCCCATGTAAAGGAGGAATTCGTTTTAGTTCCAAAGTAAATCAAGATGAAGTCATGGCACTTGCTTCTCTAATGACTTACAAATGTGCCATTGTTGATGTTCCTTTTGGTGGAGGTAAAGGAGGGGTCAAAATCAGCCCATCCCAATATACACCCAACCAATTAGAAAAAATTACTCGTCGTTATACAACTGAATTAATCAAGAAAAACTTTATTGGTCCAGGTTTAGACGTTCCTGCTCCCGACTATGGAACAGGTGCTAGAGAAATGACTTGGATTTTGGATACCTATGCAACTTTCCAATCTTCTACCAATATGGTCGATGCCTATGGTTGTGTAACAGGAAAACCTGTTGGTCAAGGCGGAATTAGAGGAAGAACAGAAGCAACAGGATTAGGCGTTTTTTATGGTACAAGAGAAGCCATGAAAAATGCGGATGATATGAAGGCCTTAGGTTTGACTCCTGGTATTGAAGGCAAACGAGTAGCCGTTCAAGGACTCGGAAATGTAGGATATTGGGCAGCCAAATTTTTCCAAGATGCAGGAGCGATCATTGTCGGTATTGCTGAATATGACGGTAGTATTTACAACAAAGATGGTATTGATGTCGATGATGTCAAAAAATATATTACAGAAAATGGTGGAATTTCGGGTTATCCAAAGGCAAAAGCGATGTCGGGTAGAAAGTCAGTCATTGAAGCCGATTGTGATATTTTGATTCCTGCTGCCTTAGAGCAACAAATTCACGCTGGTAATGCGCCCAATGTCAAAGCCAAGATTATTGCGGAAGGAGCCAATGGTCCAACCACACCAGAAGCTGATGAGATTTTGATTGAGAAAGGAGTGATGGTTTTACCGGATATGTATCTCAATGCAGGTGGTGTAACCGTTTCTTATTTTGAATGGCTCAAAAACTTGTCTCATGTTCGATTTGGTCGAATGGACAAACGTTTCTTGGAGTCTAACAATAACGAAATCATTAGAATGGTGGAAGAGGCTGTCGGAAGACCATTGACAGACAAACAACGTAAGAATTTGAAACTCAAAGGTCCAGACGAAGTTGATTTGGTTTACTCTGGTTTAGAAGAGACCATGATTACGGCTTATCATGATATTCGCAATATATGGAAGAAGAAAAAATCTCTCAAAGATTTACGTTCAGCCGCCTTCTATGTAGCGATTGACAAAGTAGCCGAATCTTACGAAAAATTGGGTATTTTCCCATAGGGAGTTGCTCAACATTGGATAAAAGAATATATGCTGGATGTCGAGATTTCTTGGCATTCAGCATTTTTTTATTTTTAGGAGAGAACGGTTATTACTCTTTCATCGTGACAGGTCTCCCTGCTATCCACTATTATGAATACAGCCAACCCACAACCCACGCCAACGCAGTTGCATTCATACCGTTTCTATCAGGTCTATTGGGTTCAGGACAGTACTTCTTAGTAACAGTAATAGGACGAAAGGGACGAACTGTTCCGTTTTTGCATGTTGGGACGTAAAGGGACGCTGACCTTTATAAAGCGAATTAACTTATCTTTAAAAAATTAAAAGAACGTCCCGTCGTCCCAATACTACAAACAGAACCGCAAACGTCCCCTCGTCCCAACACCACGAAATGAACCACAAACGTCCCCTCGTCCCAAACCACGAACAGAACCGCAAACGTCCCCTCGTCCCAAACCACGAAATGAACCGCAAACAACCAACATGCACACACTAGACTATCTTATCATTGGACAAGGCATCGCAGGAAGCGTCCTCGCCTACCAACTATTAGAAGCAGACAAAAAAATCCTTGTCATAGACCATCCCAACCCCAATTCATCCTCCAAAGTAGCGGCAGGTATTATCAACCCTGTAACGGGCAGACGCATCGTCAAAAGCTGGAAAATTGATGACTTACTTCCGACAGCATTAGCCTTTTATCAAAAGATCGAAAAGCTCAAAAATACCCGTCTTTTAACACACAAAAATATTCTAAGAATCTTTGAAAATCAGCGAGAACAAAACGACTTTTTAGCCAAAACAGCCGAGCCAAGCTACCTTGATTACCTAAAAGAATGGAATCAAGATTTAGACTACATTCAGGCAGAATTAGGTGCAGGCATCATCGAAAAAGTCTACTATCTCAATACTCCTAAATTCCTCCAAACCATCCAAGAAATTTTAATTGAAAAAAACAGTTTTTTATCCGTGAAATTCAACTATGAGGAGATAAAAATAAACGAAAATAGTATCGAATGGAAAGGGTATCAGGCAAAAAAAATTATCTTTTGTGAAGGCATAAAAATGCTCCAAAATCCTTACTTTAATTATCTGCCTATTCGTCCAGCTAAAGGGGAAACTCTTAAAATAAAAGCACCTAATTTGCCAAGCGATTATTTGCTCAAAAAAAGCATTTTAATTGCTCCTTCTTATGAAGAAGATACTTTTTGGATTGGAGCTACTTTTGATAGAAAAAACATCAATGAAGAAGTTTCGGAGGAAGGTCTAAAGTATTTAAAAGAAAAGTTAGAAAAAGCGATCAAGGTTCCCTATACAATATCCCAAAAACAAGCAGGGATTCGCCCGACTGTCAAAGATCGTCGTCCCTTAGTTGGTATTCATCCTGATTATCCTTCCTTGTGTTTGTTCAATGGAATGGGCAGTAAAGGAGTCTCTTTAGTTCCTTATTGTGCCGAAAACCTTATCAACCATCTTCATCATAACCATCCCTTAGATCAAGAGATTAATATCAATCGTTATCCACCGAAGGTATAAAGGCATTTAGTTTACATACACAAGCTTAATTAATCATTCTTACCTGTTTTATAATCAAAGAAAAAATGAATCGCTTCAATCGGATTGCTACTCACGAAAAGAGGAGGCAATCCGATTGATAAAGAGAAAGGAGTACTGTAATATAAATCAATCGGATTGCTCATTCAGTTCTTGCATAACAATCCGATTGAAACAACTTACCCTTTTTGGGTTGTTTTATACAGGTAGTCCAATCTAATTGAAACTAATTATTTTTGAATCAAGAAAATCTGATTTTTTAAAGTGGAATATTCCCATGTTTTTTACGAGGAAGATTTTGTACCTTATTCTCCAACATATTAAACCCATTAATCAACTTAATACGAGTTTGGGCAGGATGGATGACCTTGTCCACAAAACCCCGTTCCGCAGCCCGATAAGGATTGGCAAACTTTTCAGTATATTCATCTACCTTCTCTTGTAACTTGGCTTCTGGATCATCGGCAGCAGCGATTTCTCTTTTAAAAATAATCTCAGAAGCACCTTTGGCTCCCATCACCGCAATCTCGGCAGTCGGCCACGCAAAATTTAAGTCGGCACCGATATGTTTGGAGTTCATCACATCGTAAGCTCCACCATATGCCTTACGAGTAATGACCGTTACTTTGGGAACAGTTGCTTCACTAAATGCATATAATAACTTCGCTCCATTGCTAATGATTCCATTCCATTCTTGGTCTGTACCAGGTAAAAATCCAGGAACATCTACAAAGACTAAAAGCGGAATATTGAAGGCATCGCAGAATCGTACAAAACGTGCGCCTTTTTTCGAGGAATTGATGTCCAAAACACCTGCTAACATCGCTGGTTGGTTGGCGACTACTCCAACACTTCTCCCCGCAATTCTGACAAAACCCACTACGATATTTTCTGCATAATCTTTGTGAACTTCTAAAAACGAATCTTCATCTGCAACGCCTTCGATCACCTCACGCATATCATAAGGTTGATTAGGGTTTTCTGGAATGATGTTCATTAATTGCTCACGGGTTTCATCCTCTTTAATTTGATAGGGGAGGTGAGGAGCTTTTTCTTCACAATTTTGAGGAACAAAGGAAAGTAGCTGCTTTAAGGTATTGAGACAATCTACTTCATTGGAGCATGCAAAGTGGGTAACGCCTGATTTGGAAGCGTGCGTATTGGCTCCCCCTAATTCTTCCGAAGTAACTTCTTCGTGTGTAACGGTTTTTACGACATTGGGGCCTGTCACAAACATATAAGAAGTGTTTTCAACCATTAGGATAAAGTCGGTGATGGCGGGAGAATAAACGGCTCCACCAGCACATGGTCCCATCACTAAGGATAACTGTGGGATGACACCAGAGGCTAAAGTATTTCGATAAAAAATGTCTGCATATCCTCCTAAAGATACAACGCCTTCTTGAATCCGTGCGCCTCCTGAATCATTGAGTCCTATGACGGGCGCACCATTTTGGATAGCTAAATCCATGATTTTACAGATTTTCTCGGCGTGGGTTTCGGATAAAGAACCGCCAAAGACGGTGAAATCTTGTGAGAATACATAGACCAAGCGTCCATTGATTGTACCAAACCCTGTCACTACTCCATCGCCATAAAAACGCTGTTTGTCTAATCCAAAGTCGGTAGAGCGATGACGAACCAACATGCCGATTTCTTCAAAAGAGTTGGGATCCAAAAGGATTTCTAATCTTTCACGAGCAGTTAGTTTATTTTTTTTATGTTGTTTATCAATACGGACTTGTCCGCCTCCTAGACGGGCTTCCGCTTTTTTAGCTTCTAAATTATTAAGTTTTTCTTGCATTTTTTATCTATGTTGTGGTATTGAGTGAC
>JAHDBB010000725.1 GCA_020630635.1 Chitinophagales bacterium | reverse complement strand
GGAAAGAGGAGGAGACTTTTGAGTTGGTGCGCTCTTTTGGGTATGAAGATTATAAAACGAGACTTTCTTGAAAAAAAATAACCACTCATTCATTATCTAAGTTTAATGAATGAGTGGTTATACTTTTTGTTTTTTTCAACTCCCCTGTTACTTCACCCGATCAGGATTATCCTTAATAAACGCCTTCCAGCCCGAATAACTTCCCCCCAGCTTTTTAGCCAAAGGAGAACTCGTTTTTAAGTGATGACACAAAGCAACTCCCAAAGCATCCGTCGCATCAAAATATTTAGGCAAGGTAATCAACTTGAGCATTTGTTTCAGCATCGCTGCCACCTGTTCCTTAGACGCATTACCACTTCCCGTAATCGACTGTTTAATACTCTTCGGTGAATACTCTGTTACACTCAATCCATTCACCATACCCACCGCAATGGCCACTCCTTGCGCCCTACCCAATTTGAGCATAGACTGCGGATTTTTACCATAAAACGGAGCTTCGATTGCCATTTCAGTCGGCACAAAACTTTCTATCAAAAAGCTCAAGCGTTCATAGATTTTTTGCAACTTGGTATGTGGGTCTTTGAACTTGTCTAAACGCACAATGCCCAAATTATGCAACATAGGTTTTTTATTGACAATATCCAAAAAAGCATAACCCAATATATTGGTACCTGGATCTATACCCAGTATGCGTTTAGGGATGGGTGGAGTTGTTTTCAAATGATCGAATTTTATAAATGTTGGCGAATAGCCGCCGCTACTTCCTTCATTTCATCGCCTGTCAACGGATCAATTTTATTTCTAAAATCAATGATTCCTTTTTCGTCTAATGGAATTAAGTGAATGTGTGCATGAGGCACTTCTAATCCCAAAACGGTTACGCCAACTCGTTCACAATCAATGGCTTTATCCATGGCCAAGGCTACTTTTTTGGCAAACTGCATCAAGTCGCCTAAGAGTGTATCTTCTACCTCAAAAATATAATCTACTTCTTGTTTGGGAACGACTAAAGTATGTCCTTTAGCAACTGGATTGATGTCTAAAAAGGCAAAGAATCGGTCATCCTCTGCGATTTTATAGCAAGGAATTTCTCCTGCAATGATTCTTGAAAATATGGTAGCCATTATCGAGAAATTTCAAGGACCTCCAATTCTAAAATGCCTGCAGGAATGTTGATTTTAGCAACATCTCCGACTTCTTTTCCCAACAATCCTTTACCGATTGGAGAATCTACCGAAATTTTACCTGCTTTTAGGTCTGCTTCGTTTGCCGAGACTAAGGTATAAATGAACTCTTTGTTAAACTTTTTATTTAAGACCTTGACTTTTGACAAAATCAATGCTTTAGACGTATCCAAATTGGTGGTATCCAATACTCTTGCATTCGCAAGGTCAGACTCTAAACGCACAATACGTGCCTCTAAATGTCCTTGTGCTTCTTTAGCAGCATCATATTCTGCATTTTCCGAAAGGTCGCCTTTTTCTCGTGCTTCCGCAATCTGTCTGGCCATATCTGCCCGACCTTTGGTTTGTAACTCATGTAACTCTTGCTTTAACTTGTCCAGTCCTTCTTTGCTAAAATATCTTATTTCTGACATCGTATAAAACTTTATAAAAGGGCTTTGCCCAATAGTTAAAAAATTATCTTTTTAGTTATTCGTTTATTATTTTTTCATTGATTCACTTAGGAGAGAACGGTTGTTACTCTTTCATCGCAATGGATCTCCCCGCTATCCGTTCTTATCACCAAGCCGCCCAAACCCTTTTGCCCATACTCATTGGTGATACCACTACTATCGGGTCTAGTTGGTTGAGGCAAGTACTTCTTAGTGAAAAAAGGGACGTAAGGTGACGATGTTACGTAAAGGGACGTTTATTTTCGATAATCGACTCATTATATCTTTGAATCAAAACGTCCCGTCGTCCCAATACCATGAACCGAACCAAAAACGTCCCGTCGTCCCAATACCACGAAACGAACCAAAAACGTCCCGTCGTCCCAATACCACGTAATGAATCGAAAA
>JAHDBB010000123.1 GCA_020630635.1 Chitinophagales bacterium | reverse complement strand
CCTGAGTCTAGTGGTATGAGGAGAAAAAACACAAACTGAACCGCCAGTCACTCATCACCCCAAGCACGAATCGAAGCCACCAGTCACCCAAAACACAAACTGAACCGAGTCACCAGTTACTCTTAAAAAACTCTTCAAACATTCATCAAAAAGGTATCATTATGAATCAAAGACGGGAAAAACCCGAAATCAATGCAAGTTCAATGGCAGACATCGCCTTCTTGCTACTCATCTTCTTTTTGGTAACAACCACGATGGACATGGACAAAGGCTTATTGGTGGTTTTACCTGAATACACAGAAAGCCCACCGCCCATCATCGAATACCATGAACGCAATGTCTTAGAAGTATTGGTCAATGGCAACGACCAATTATTGGTAGAAGGAAAATCATTTGAAGTCGAAAACCTAAAGGAGATGGTCAAAAAACATGTCGCCAATCCTTTGAAAGAGGAAGACTTTGCCAAAAGCCCACAAGTCGCAGTAGTGATGTTAGAAAACAGTGCTTCCACTTCTTACGACAAGTATATAAATGTCCACAACGAAATACGATCCGCTTACAACGAATTGAGAGAAGAATATGCCCAAAGAAAACATCATGTGACATTTGACCTATTGGATAGAGAAATCCAAAAGCACATTATGAAAGAAGTCTACCCACTAAGAGTATCAGAAGCCGAGAAGTTCTAGAGCAAACAAAGATAGTAGGAACAGTTTGCAACTGTTCTTCTGTTTGAACCACAAGACTTTTTAGAAAATTATTGTAACAAGGGCAAGTAGCAACATTTTTCATCATAATCAATCGTCACAAAGCTGCTTGTCCTTTTTACTTTAAACGATAAGCAAACACATTTTGCTCCGTTCCACCAGCCACCAGCATATTTTCATTATTACCAAATAAATCCGTAATCACAAAAGGCGTACTTGCTTTCATCGGAAACCCATCCCGTATCTTATCATAATCTAACAAATAAATCTGCTCATTTTCCGCACAAAAAACACCTGCCCTTTTGGTATCCAAATCAGAAAAAGAGTTCGTAAAAATCTCGCTTGCCGAACAAGGTAAATCATACTCCATCAATTTCTCTGTTGTATTGAAAATAGCGACCTTATTTTTATGAGCAAAGACCATCTCTTTCGCATCACTGGCCAAAATATTTTCCGACATAAATAAGCCCGTACTATCAATGGGAATATAGTTTTTGGACCAAGAAATGCCTTCTTGATTGATGGTATAAGTTTTGCCATTGGCACAAGTCGCTACTACTACTTTGAGACTGTCTCGCATATCAATTTGGAAGGGACTCACTAAGGGAGACTCCAAAGAAGAAATAAATTCGAGATTGCCTCTTGGAGTTAAAAAGCTGATCGTACCAGCGGCATTAGCAGCAATGATATAGATATTTTTATCTTGTTTTAAACATTGCAAAGGCTGTTTGATCAAGCCTAAGCCCGTTTTCGGATTCCATCCCTGCATCAACTTTCCATTTTGTTCATAAGCATAGACCTTTTCATTTTTACAAGGAATGAAGATTTGTCTTTCTCCTAAAAAATGAGTCAGCAACATACCTGCGGTGGCTTTAGAACTCAACTTTAAAGGAAAATTCTCAATACTTTTGCCTTCTGTTATATCTAAAACTTGAATGGTTTTTGGAGTATTAAATAGGAGTTGAGTTTCCTTGTTTTTATAGTAATCTACCACATGTACTTTTCCTAAAATGGGTCCATCTACAGAAGTGCGCCAAAGGATTTGTCCATCATTGCTTAGACAGTAAAGATCATACTTTTCATCTTGAACCAATATCTGATTTTTATCATTATTCTCAATGATGATTGGTTTTCCTAATGGTGGAGCATCCAACGCTACATTCCAAGCCATCGCTGATTGCTCGCCTTCTTGAAAGTTATGAGTCAGTTGTCCTTCTAACCTTCCATCAGCTTTAACATTAATCTGAATCGGTGAGAAAGTGGTATAGCTATTTTTGTATTTATCCAAAGATTTTTTAAACGCATCACTAGGATTTTTACTTAGGAGTTGTATCAAAAAACGAGGTTGTACATAAGTGAAGATACCTTCTTGTTCGACACTTTTATTATAAAAATTTTGAAAATCTGCTTGTCCAGAAAGTGCGTTTTTATTGAGATATTGGTCCAAAGCATTTTGAGTCGCATGTAAGTTAGAACCAATAAGCACTTGGTTTTCTATGGTTGTAAAATGTGGTTCTTTATATACCTCTGTCCAATCTTCCCCTAGTAAAATATTAACGATTTGATTGTTGTGTAGAGGGCGGATTTCAAAGTCTCTGTACTTGATGCGTTGGACTTCTTTCGGAGATTTTTTAGCCAATAGTTTTAATAAATTAGAAGCTCTTTTGACATCTTTGGATTTAAGCAAAAGACAACTTTCCAATTCTTTAGATTGAAATTCGGGAATAAACATGCCCCAATCATTTTCAAACCAAGGTTGAAAGTATTTTTTAAAAGTAGCTTTTCGAGTAGAAGTCTCTAAGTTGATTTCTTTGTTTTTTTGTTGGATAAAAAAGGGACTGTTGTAGGGGACATACTGAGCGAGGGTATTATTGGGTAAGGCTTGAGAACGTTTTAAAATATTAGAGTCTTCGTCTAAAACAATATGACCCGTCATCTCAAATCTTCCCTCTTGGATGTTCCATTCATTGTAAATACCTTTACCCCACTTTTTGAGTTGATTGAACGCTTGGGCATCTTCCTTGAAGAATACAGTATTGAGAAAAGATGCATTTTCAAAATTGAAGTAGGTCGCAATTTTATCTTTTTCTCTGTTATATTCCTTGAAGATGAGACGTAAATCATCTGTCTGCTCATTGATGGCTTCTTCTATCAAAGTAGAAAAATAGCTACACCAAACCGTTTTGCCATATTGAGCAAAAGCCAACGGTTTTTCTAGGTCATTGCCTTTGACCTCGTAGATGGTGGCTCCATTGAAATAATGAGACTGTATTTCATAGCCATAGGATTCTAGCTTTTCCATCCATTTGCTTAGTTTCCAGAATGAAATGTCGATGGCTTTGGCGTGTAATAAGTAGTCATAGTCTTGTGGTGAGGTTAAATGTAAACTGGCGACAAACGAAAAAAGTTGGGCAGATTCGCCTCGTTCTTTGATATGGGCGCAGATACTTTCAATAGAACCAACTAAATCACTTAGTTTCTGGACAAAGGATAGGTTTTGGAGATCTTTCCATTGTTCGGTATCCTCCATTTTTTGAGTCAATAAAGTCGCTTCGGGTACATAGATGATCCCAATATAGGAAGGAGGAATATAGTCGAGCATAGAAATATCTTGTTGGAAATAACCAAAACTATTGGTATTCCAACTTGTTCCTAGTATGCCAACTAAGAGGGTGAGCGTTAATAATATTATGCCTGTTAAACAGCCTTTCATAGTTTGAGTAGTCGAGTGTTGTTGAAAAGTTCTGTAAGTTGTTCTTCTTTGTCTTAATTTTGCTGTAGTCTTTGGGTATTGGGAACAAAAACTATGGGGAATGTCCTTTCCCAAATAGCCCCGATAGTAGTGGTATCACCGTTGTAGAGCAAATTCATGAATTTGCTCTACAACGGTGATAAGAACGAATAGCGGGACTTTCCATTGCGACGAAGCTCCAAACAGTTCGCTCCTAAAAATTAAAATGTCTTATAAATAAAGAGTCAGTTTATTTCCTTATATAATTACAACTGTATATTTTTTAGGAGAAAATACATCTATTTCTAGTACAATATATCGTTTTTTATGAAAATACAAAAGACCTTTTTGATATTAGCCTTTGTCTTGGCAGCCCTTACCGTGATGTTGGGAGCCTTTGGCGCACATGGATTAAAAGCGAAAATCACGCCAGAACAGCTAAAAACCTATGAAACAGGAATTTCTTATCAATTTTATCACACTTTTGCTCTGATAATTACGGCAATTTTGATGAATAAAGTCGAATCCAGTATGTTTACGTATGCGGCTTTTGCCTTCTTATTTGGAATTGTGTGCTTTTCAGGGTCCTTGTATTTGTTGAGTACGAGAGAAGTGTTGGGATTGACCAATTGGAAGTGGTTGGGACCGATTACACCGATAGGAGGAGTGGCTTTTATTGTGGGATGGATATTATTGGCGGTGGGAGTGATGAGAGGGTAGAGAAGCGTATAAAAACAAAAAATCCAGCAAAGACCGAAGTCCTTACTAGATTTTGAGTATGTTTTTCATTGAAAGAGTTAGAAAAGAATGAAGTTGAATTTTGGGTTAGTGA
Organism: Chitinophagales bacterium; assembly: GCA_020630635.1. GTDB lineage: Bacteria > Bacteroidota > Bacteroidia > Chitinophagales > UBA2359 > JAHDBB01. The sequence goes on along the minus strand of JAHDBB010000123.1, from coordinate 8,550 downwards.
ACTACTTGGATTTTTTGAATAGCTTTCATGTGCATACCATTTTCTATTTGCGCCCAATAAACGCCTGTCGAAAAATCGCTTACATTGATTTTGTGTGTAAATTGATTTTGTTCTGCCAAAGCCTCTTGATGTACAACTTGACCTAAAATATTGTAAATATACAATTGTGGATTTTGAGGATTTTCTAGTTCAATATCCAATGTCACTAAATCCGTTGCTGGATTGGGATAGGCTTTTAGATGAACGCCCTCCAATACCACATTTTCAATGCTGGTGTATTCATTAACGGTGATGTAACCATCTTGTGTTTTAACATCAGCTCCTGCTGCATTGGTAACAGTCAGAGTTACATTAAATACACCTGGATTATTGTAAGTAACGGTTGGATTTTTTTCATTAGAAGTAGCGGGAGTTGCTCCAGGAAATTCCCATTGCCAAGAAGTTGGATTATTGGTTGATTGATCGAAGAATGTGACAACCAATGGATCTTCTCCCTCATAAATGCTGGCGTTGAAAATCGCAATAGGTGCTAACTGTTCGTCTGAGATGGTAATATAATTAACCTTTGTTTCTACATCACTTCCGATAGAATTAGTACTGGTCAAAGTAACAGTATAAGTACCAGGTGTGTTATAGACAACAACGGGGTTTTTGATAGTAGAAGAACTGGGTGTACCTCCTTCAAAAGTCCAATTCCAAGACGTAGGGCTATTGGTCGATTGGTCAAAAAACGTGATTTGGAAAGGAGCTGCGCCGATGATTTCACTTGCTACAAAATCAGTGACAGGTGCTTGTGTTGCATTTGTTACATTGATGTAAGAAGTTTTGATTTCTGTATCATTTCCTGCTCCATTGCTAACTGATAAAGTCACTGCATAAACACCAGGTATCGTATAAACAACTGTTGGATTTTGTTGATTAGAATTGCTTGGAGAACCACCATCAAAGCTCCAATTCCAAGTATTGGGGTTATTACTTGATTGGTCAAAGAAATTAACCGTTAAAGGAGCTTGTCCGCTTGTTACGTTAGAATTAAAATTGGCAATAGGTGCAACGACATCTTCGCTCACTACAATGTAAGCCGTTTTATTTTCGCTATCTCCACCAGCACTATTACTTGCCGTTAGTGTTACACTATACACACCTGGCTCGTTGTAAGTAACATTTGGATTTTGTTGGGTTGAACTATTGGGTACGGCTCCAGGAAAAGACCAATTCCAAGTCGTTGGATTATTGCTTGATAAGTCGGTAAAATTAACGTTTAAAGGAGCTGCACCACTAGTCGTATTAGAGGTAAAGTTGGCAACTGGAACAATGACACTCTCTGTAACAGTAATATAAGATGTTTTACTTTCACTATCACTTCCAAAATTATTGCTGGAAGTCAAGGTGACACTGTACGTACCTGGTGTATTGTAAGTAACAGTCGGGTTTTGTTGACTGGAACTGTTGGGGGTTGCACCCGAAAAAGACCAGTTCCAAGCAGTTGGATTATTACTTGATAAATCCGAGAAACTCACCGTTAAAGGCGCATTGCCAGTCGTAACATTGGCAGAAAAATTGGTGACAGGGGCGTTATTGGTGGTCGTTCCTTCTGTGATATTGACAATATAATCTTCGACTTCTCCAAAGTCAAAAGCACTACAAGGCTCTGGGGCTGAATAGTCAGAAGTGCCATCGTCAAAAGTGCCTACATATTTCATTGCAATACGCATGCGGGTATTTCCCAATGACACATTGTTGGGAATCGTGATGGGCTGGTTGTTTAGATTGCCACTAATGCCGGTAGGTGTGGTAAACACTAATTCATTGCCATCTGTAAAATCTCCATCTTGATTAAAGTCTATCCAAACTCGCCATTTTTCATTATACTGTTCATTGGCATAACCTGGATAAAGGTCCATATTATAAGTGTTATTGCGCTCTAAGTTGATGGTATAATTCGTAAAATCTTGGTAGCCTCCATTGTTACCCGAATTGTTGGTAAAACCATTGAGGTTAATAGACTGAATCCATTCTTCTGAAGAATTGCCACCAGAATTGGCGCAGTAAGAACTGCCTGTGCTTCCATTGGAAATATTGAGTGTATAATCTTCGACTTCACCATAATCAAAGGTTCCACAAGGATCTGGTGGGTCTAAATCACTCGTTCCATCATCATACGTTCCGACCCATTTCATCGCAACTCTCAAACGAGTATTTCCTATTTGTGCGTTATCAAGAATATTGATCGAGACATTGTTGATTTGTCCTGCAACTCCTAAATCAGAATCATAAACCAACTCTTGGGAATCATTAAAATCGCCATCGTCATTAAAATCTACCCAAACACGCCAGTATTCATTAAAATTTTCACCTGAATAACCTGGTGTTAAAATTAGGTTATAATTTTGTCCTTGAACGACATTTATGGTCTGGCTGGTGTTGTTTTGATAGCCTCCATTATTGCCAGAGCTATAGCTAAAGTCTCCAACTGCAACAGACTGAATCCACTCATCGGAAGAAGAATCACCGCTTGCATTGCAATAACTTTGGGCTTGTGTCCAATTGACTTGAATCAAACAGACCAACATCAATAAGCCTAATTTAAAAATCGCATTGGTTTTTTTTGTATTTTTCATTTTTGATATTTTTGAGAGGCAAAGATATAAATTTCCCAGCACGATGATTAATCGTTTATAACTAAAAAGTATAAATAAATGATTTTTTATTAGATAGGAAAGAATCGCCTTAGTTTAGCAATTTATTAACGCAAGTTGCACTGGATACGGTCAAAGTTCCATTCCATTCATAGAAGTCTCTTTGGTAGGCTTTATAAGTATAATTGCCTGGAGCTAAATCAAGTGTTATTGTTCCAATTGCTCCACAATCAGGAGTCTCGCCTAAATGCTCTTGAATACTTCCTTTAAATTCGTCGTTGATAAAAATGTCGATGCCATTGATCGCAGGGGCATTGGTCCAAAATGAAACATTGCCTTGTGTGGGTTCTATAAAAGGTTGGTCGTCGCAGCTAGTGGCAAAAACAAGAATAAGGGCAAGTGTAAATAAGTGTAGTAGTTTTTTCACATCTGTGTATTTTAATAATTAATAGAAAAATGTTAACGATGTTTTTTAGATGAAAAGGATGGACTAAAGTTTAAGCAGAAGGTCACTTTTTTTAGGATAAATGGTATTAGGAGCGAAAGGTTTATAAGAGTCGATAGTTTTTCAGTCCATAGTCGATAGTTGCAGCTTATTTCGTATTTTTAGGAGCGAAAGGTTCAGGGCTTCGTTGGGTTGGGGCTTCCCGCTATCCACTCTTATAAATGCAGCCAAGTTTTAGGTAGCCAACGCATTTGCATTTATACCGTTCCTATCGGGGCTAGTTGGTTGAGGACACAACTTCTATCCCCAGTTTTTTGAACAAAATTTTTTAAGAATTAGAAGAATAGATAGAATTTTTATCATTCAATGGCGAAGAAACGTTAAGACTCTTGAAAAGTTTTTTCATACGTTTAGACCATAACCAAATAGCCCCGATAGAAGTGGTATGAATGCGAAAATATGACATTTTTCTAAAAAATGTCATATTTAGAGTATTCATAATAACGGATAGCGGGACTTTCCATAACGACGAAGCATCAAACAGTTCGCTCCAAAAAAGAAAAATCACAATATGAACTGTATTGATAATTCATCATTCACCATTATAAAATTTTGTTCTAAAAATAAAAAAAGCCCGACTTCCAGAGGAAAATCAGGCTTTTGCTAAAGTTGAAAAATGGGGAATATACAACCTTTTTATCTTACAATCTGTATTTTTTTGTGTGTAATTCCATCAGGACTTTCGATGCTTAAAATATAGATACCGACTGGTATATTTTGAATATCCCAAGTCAAGTTTTGAGTTGCAATAGCATCATCAAATTTGACCAATTGCCCCATATTATTGTAAAGACTAAGTTGTTTAACCTGTTGATTGCCCAATTCGATTTGTAGATAATCATTGGTTGGATTGGGATATACTTCAAAATCTTTTGTTAAAGTAGTAGGCAATGTCGTTTCGACAAACTCTACTTCCGTAGAAGTCATACTTTCACTAATATTAAGGGTCTTTTGTTCGCCATCAGCAAGGATCATTTGTGCATTGGTTACGTGAAAATAAATCGGGAAAGTTCCTTGCGTTTTGCCTGTGATATTGGCAGTAATGAAGCAAGACATGGAAAGAATATCTCCAGAACCATTTGCACCAATTTGGTTGGTTCGCACATAAGCCACATCCGCTCTAGAACTTCCATCCATCTCATGAAGATTTTGGAATAAACCAAGTGTGAAGTCTTCTCCATCACCATTGAACCAAGAATCATCAAATTGCATTTGTATACTATCGGCAGGGATGACCGTCTCACCATCTATTTCATTAAAATAATCAATTTGAAAAGCAATGCCATATATATCCTCCAAAGGAACCTCGTCTGTATTTTCTAATATGACATCCACATTGATCCAATTGCCAGCTTCTACCGTTTCATCTTCGATCTCTAAACGAATCGTTGGATTACCCTCAACGACTTCTTCTTCCATTTTGCCATGACCCTTTCCATAATTGGCATAAATAGCGGATAGATCGGCTTCATCAATGATACCATTGCCATCACAGTCAATCATTTTTAAATTGACTGCATTTTCAGCTTCATTAGTTGTAAAGGTTTCCCAATTGGTAGCAGGTTGTGCTTGCCATTCGATGGTGGCATCTTCACGGATGGGACCCATTTCATTGTAGTATTGCCCAATAGGTAATAAATCAAGGTTGTTGGCTATTCCATCGTTATTGGTGTCACCAGGCCAGACACAAAACTCTGAACAGTCTGTCCCTACCTCAATGTAAACAACGGCTTCGTCGCATAGATCGCCCACACATATTTGATAGGTAAATTGGTCTTGACCTTCAAAATTGAGATTGGGTTCATAAAGGAAGAATTGGCAAGGAGGACTTTCACAATCAACATCTTCTAAAATGGAAACCGTTCCATTTTCTGGTTCAGTAATAATGGTAATGACAATTACTTGATCACCGAATTGAGTAGAGATGATGTCATTGGCTAATGGTTCGATAATGATTTCTGTATTGAGATCACTGACTTCATAGTCATCTTCGGCATCTATTTCTTCGGCAGCATAAATGATAATAGTTACTATGCTTTCATGGCATTCTTGATCTTCTTCTTCGCCTTCACATACCGTATAAGTCATCTCATAGGTACCAGGTGGTAAATCACCGATGAGTGTAAAACAGCCATCTTCATCCTCTTCTATTCCAAAGCTATCTTCATCTCCAAAAGTGACTGTATAGTCATCACTATCAATAAAATCATTTTCCAATACACAGAATGTTAATTGTTCGCCCTCTGATGCAAAGATCTCATCAGCTTCTAGTGTCGTTGCAGGCTCATCAGGTGTTACAGTTATGTCATATACCTCTATAAATACAGAGGCTGTCATGCAATTATTGGAGGAAAGATCTCCATTTTCACAAGCGGTATAGGTGAAGCTATCGATTCCCTCAAAATTTTCATCTGGTATATATGTAAAGATGCCAGAAGCTAAGTCAAACTCCAATGTACCAAAAGCAGGTTGGTTGTAGTCTGTTAATTCCCAAAATTCAGGTAAATTGTCATTGGATAAAACTTCTCCTGCTAAAATATCTGAACCTGCCATTAAGAAATAATCATCTGTTACGATAACACCCACATGGACAAGTACTTCCACTTCCATACAATTTCCTTCGGAATCGCATGCTGAAACATAAATAATATCATCTCCTGAAAAACCTGGAATGGGAGCAAAAATTAAGCATTTGCCATCGTCAGAGAGTGAACAATTGTTAAAACCTACTTCCAATGTGAAATCTAAAGTTTCTACTTCGTCTATCTCACAATAATCTAAGCAAAGTTCTAAGGATTCTAATGGATTCATCCAATACTCATAAAATACTTCACATGATGTTTCACAAGGACCTTGTGTAAATTCAGATACACCAAAGTAGTATTGAGCAACACATTCATTCTCATAAGTAACACCATCACATCCACATACAGGTTCTAACACATCAGCACAATCGATTGCTGGGTCCAATAAATCTTCATCAATACAAGGTGTATTAGGGTCACACATGGTTTCAGGAAATAAATCAATGCAAACGGTTTCATAACACTCTAGTCCAATATCTCCAACTGTTAAACAAACTTCATATGGTTCTGTAACGGGTTCACCATCTTGGATCGTTATAAACTCAACACTTTCAATAAAGTCGTTTTCTAAATCTTCAGACCATAGATTGCTAAAGCCCCAAGTTAAGAAATCTCCTCCATTAGAATAGGCTTGGAATGAATAAACAGCCGTTGCAAATGATTGTGGCTCGTCTTCTGTACCATAACATTCTTCAAAAATGACTTCGATAGATGGATTGAAGGTACATTCATTTTGTGATTCGCATTCTCCTTCGGTCCATTCAGTGATACCATACCAGTTGGTAGCCGTACATTCATTTTGATAGGTTATTCCATTACAACCGCATACAGGATCATACACATCATCACAGCCAGTTTCTGTAATAAGGTTAGGGTCGGTACAGCCAAAAAATTCTGACATATTAATATTGATACAATAGGTATCAGAACATCCCTCATCTGTGGTAATGGTTAAGCAGACATCATATATTTCCAGTAGTAGACCATTGAGTTCAAAAGTGGAGTCAGTAGAAACAGTATTGCCATCCAACTGCCACTCCCATTGAACAACTTCATTGTTTAAAATAGGACTAGTATCTGTAAAAGTGATGCTTCCTTCTTCTTCTGGTTCATAACTAAAAGAAGCGTGGCAAATATCTATAATACCCCAACAATCTGATAACCAAATTAACTCAACACTTTCACCAAAATTATAAACATCACAGGCATTTTCACCAGTCCATAAAGAGTGGTCTTCACAGATGACGCTTCCTTCACAGTCCAAAAGATATGAAACAAGCGGACCATCTACTTCACAGAAATCAAAGTCGGCTTGAACATAAAAAACAGTTCCTAAATCGGGTGATTCGTATTGATAAATAGCATTGTAACAGCAACCAGGATTAAAGACCCATTCATCTAACCAAGTTAGGTCTTCACAAGGTTCTGCACAATCACCAATAGTGATTTCATATTCGACAGAACACCCTGTATCAGAAGTAATGGTAACGGTATAATCGCCAGGTGCTAAGTCCGATTGATTTTGTTCGGTACTTCCATTGCTCCACTCAAAATCAAAATTGATACCACCATAAGTATATACCTCAATATGGCCATCGTTGCCTTCACAAGCATCATAGGTATCAAAGGAAGCAAAAACAGCTTCGCCAGAAAATATATTAAAGTGGTGGAACGAAATACAACCATTATCATCGGTAATATTGATCTGATAGCCAGGGAAATAACTGTCATAATAGGAGATACCCTCTAAATCACCTAATGTATAGGTATCGTCTGTCGAAAAACTGCCCATATCATTTCCCTGTAAATCAAACGATTGTATTGTATAAGGTGGTTCTCCACCTATTATATCTAAAGTAATAGAACCATCCATCATACCATAGCAAGTTTCATTGGTAACTTCTGCATTAACTTCTACTGCATCAATATTATTTAAATAGATTGGTTCAAAATGGAAAAAACCATTGGAATCATGTTGTAAATCTATGGCATAATGTCCTGCTGTAATAGCTTCTAAACTATTGGGATTGCCCGATAGAGGAATCCAGTCATTGAGTTCATCTTTTTCAAACCATGTCCATATCAATTCATCAACATCAAAAGGTTCACCCCACCATTCTGTAAATTCAATAGATTCTACAATAATAGATCCATCATTATCACCACAATTGGGTTCTGTCAAATTAAGGGTAAGGAGTACATTAGGACCATAAGCAGGCTGTATCCAAGCCAACTCATCCACTTCAAAGCCCATTGTCACAGCCCATTCCCCCAATTTTTCATAATGCAAAAGGTCTTTGATATAAGCATTATTCTTTTCTTCGGCGATTTGGTGAGCTAAAGCCACTTCACCGCTTTCTCGCATAATGTGTCCGACAGCACATGCGGTATTAAAGTCATCTATAAAGTAGGGAATAGTGATAGAATGACGAGTATTTTTAGGAAAAAGAGCCTCTTGATAGTAATCTTTTAAAATATCTAAGCCCTCTTGTCTTTTCTGTTGTTGAGTAGGAGAGAGGTAGGAGACATCTTTGGATCGCAAGATTTTTTCAACCAAGTTAAGATGAACCTGAATCAAGTCTTCATGACTATCAAAAGTGATGTGTTGAGACAATACGGATTCATCTAAGTTGTATTTATGCCATTCTTTGTTGAGTTGACAAAGTTGTTCATAGACCGTATCGGCTGCTTGAATCGTCAAACAGCTTAAAAATATCCATAGTATTGTAAGGATTCTTAGTTTTTGTATGTTGCCTATACCTTTCATATATGTTCTGTTAAAATGGATTCTATCAGGGGTGGTTTTGCAGTTTTATCCCAA
>JAHDBB010000122.1:6590-12888 GCA_020630635.1 Chitinophagales bacterium | reverse complement strand
TATAGACTATTTAACCAACATCTTTTTCGTTATCATTTTTCCAGCAGCTTGTAAAGTATAAAAGTACATTCCTGCTTCCCAATTGCTACAATCAACAGTTATCGTATGAGTTCCTGCTTGGAAATTTTGTTCTTGAGCAACAATGCTGACTTCTTTTCCTGTCAAATCAAATACTTTCAACGTAACAAGCGAATGTTCTGTTAAAGCAAAATCAATCGTAGCCGTCTCTTCTACTGGATTGGGATAGGCTTGACCCAAAGCAATGCCATTGGTTTCTACATCCTCGATACCGACCACCTCTAAGGCATCTAATGCTGTCCAACCTAAAATCCAAAGCGCATCTCCAAATGCCCCTTTGTACGTGGTCGCCTCAAACCAAGTATCAGATACACCGTCTACATTTTGGTAAGCAGGTCCATCGCTTGCAGGTCTTGGATCTAAATCACCATCAGCAGAACGAGAAATAAAGTTTAAATTTGGATCTTCAATTGTATTGCCATTGTCTGATAAATGGTCAATTAAAAACTGTGCATCTGGGTCTTCTGCTACCACGATGTCTGGTTGGTCTCCATCTCTGGTTGCACGAATAATTCCACTATTGCTAGCATCTAAATCACTACCTGCACCAAATTGCCACCAAATGTTATCTTTTATCACCAAATCTCCATCTTCCATTCTTTGACGACTATCCACTCCTTCTCCTGCCGCAAGGTCTTCTACTTCAATGGCGTGATTGACAAAGCCTGTAAAGATGCTGTTGGCATACGTTCCACCTGCTGCGTCTCTAAAGTGCAGACAAGTACTATTTTTAGCCGTTCCATCGACTCCAGCACCAATGTAAGTAGCATTGTAAATCGTTGGCTTCGAGAAAGGGGTTTCACCATCTGGCTTTGCTCCATCATGTTCCCCTGCATTGTCGCCTGTGTCACTTCCCATCAAAGCAAACCAAAACTGCCCTTTTCCTCTCCATCCATAGTCATAATCAAAGCAATCGTCTTTGCAAAAAGAAACACTTAGATATTTGGCACTTACTGTTCCGCCAAACCATTCAATACCATCATCATCACTGGCAAAAACCTCAACATATTCGACAGTTGTACCACTTCCAACGCCTCCCAAAGTCAAACCATTGATTTCGTTGCCTTCTGATAAAGCCGCTCCACCATGACGGATCGATACATATTTCAAAATACCAGAATTATCCGCATCATCGCCTCCACCATATTGCGCCCTAACTTCATCGGCAGGAATCCCTTCAATTTGGTCGGTTCCACCTGGACGAGCAATGTTGGCTTGTCCCAATACAATTACTCCTCCCCAAAGTCCTCTCACATCTGCTTCCAAATACCCATTGCCTTCATCAATTTCTGCTGTAAAAATAATCGGCTCATCTGCTGTACCTTCTGCCATAATTTTGGCTCCTTTGGCAATAATCAAGGCAGAAGCATTATCTCCTGTAGTAGGAGCTGCCAATCCTTTAATGACGGTTCCTGGCTCGATGGTCAATGTTGCGCCATCTTCTACAAATACAAAACCATCTAAAAAATAGGTATTGTCTTTGGTAAAGGTTTTCGATTCGTCTGCTTTGATAAAATTGTCGTTGACAATAATGTCTTCGGCTTGTACACCAAGAGAAAGTCCCATGATGCCCAATCCCATAAAAATTTTCGATAAAAATTTGTGCATAATCACGCTTTTACATTTTTGTGAGTTAATAAATTGATTTGCCTTTTTATAAAGATTTTTCTACCCACAAAAATCACCGAATAAGCTTAACTGCATATTAAGTCGCAATTAAACTTCATTTAATTATAAGCGTGTAATATTAAGGAATGGTAAAAGATGGGGATTAGAGGTGAATTTAAAAAAGTCCATAGTTAATCAGTCGATAGTCCATAGTTCGGTTCAGTTTCTGAATTTGTAGTAGATTTACAAGTCTAATAAGACTATTCTTATTTTTGATTAGGAGCGAAAGACTTTTGCTTCGTCGTAATGGGAAGTCCTGCTATCCGTTCTCATTCGTGTGGCTATGTTTTTCTAAGCCAACGCTTCACACGAATACCACTACTATCAGGGCTATTTTGAAAGGTCTCCACCTCTCCTAACTGAACTGAATTCGTGTATTTGTGGCAAAAATCACGCAAAGAACCGAAAGTCACTTGTCACTTGTCACCAGTCACCAGTCACCATAAAAAATCACTTTTTTCGCCCAATTCCCATCGAAAACAATAAAAGGAAAGTCAATAAGGCTGCCATCAAAAAACCAATGATACTGACATAAGGAATGCCATAAGAACTAATAGAAGATGAAGCAAAATGAGGACTTAACATCATTAAAGAAGAAGAAATAGAAAAGGTAACAATCAATAAAGTCAATAAAAAACGATTGGTCAGACGCTCCAAGATTTGGGTAAGATACTCATAGTTCTCGTGCTGGACTTTTACCTCAAGTTCTCCCTTACGGGTTCTCCGCAAGACCTCCATCAATTCCACAGGCAATTTTCCTGCGATATTGTCCAACTGCAAAAAGCGATACAACAACTCTTCTTTGAGATTCCCTGACGAAAACTGCTCTTGTATAATCCCAATTCCATAGGGACGAACCAATGCATAAATATCTAAACTTGGATGGATTTGTTTTCCGATACCTTCCAAAATGGCTAAGGCTCGAAGAATTAAAAAAATACTTCCTGGTATGCGTATTTGATGTTTATAGAGTAATCTTTGAAGACGGGTTCCTATCTCGGTAAAGCTACTATCTTTCAAGTTCATTCCAGCATAATCTTCTACGATTTCGCTCAATTCAGACTCAAATAAACGGACATTGGGGACATTATCTTCTATCGCCAATTGTCGAAGACTGGTCGCTACTTTTCGGGAGTCTCTTTGTGCCATCCCCACAAAAATACCAGCAAAAGCGAATTTATCCTTTTTCATCAAATGCCCGACCATCCCATAGTCAATTAAACAAATCACTCCATCTTTTCGCACCAAAACATTGCCAGGATGAGGATCTGCATGAAATAAGCCTTGTTTAAAAATTTGGGTGAGATAGATATGAATGCCTTTTTCTGCCAATTCAATCGGCTCTAAACCCCAAGATTCTATAGTCTTGATATCGGTAATCTTACAACCACTAATATATTCAGAAGTCAAGATGCGGTGGGTACAATATTCCTTGAAAACGGTGGGTACATAAAAATAGTCAGCCTCTTGATAGTGATTCTTAAATTGAAGCATGTTGCGGGCTTCTTGGGTGTAGTCTAACTCTCTTTGCATTACCTTATCAAAAGCCTCCACGACACCTAATACATTGGTAATATCGTGTCGTTTCAGATAAGTTTCAGTGCGCCTTGCAATCTCTTTCATGATCGAAATATCGGTACTGACTACACTATTGATGCCTGGGCGTTGTACCTTGATGACCACTTCTTCTCCTCCATGTATTTTGGCTCGATGTACTTGTCCTATGGATGCGGAACCAATTGGTTTATCCAAAAAATACTCGAAGTGTTCCTCTATCTTTCCATTGATTTCGGTTTCGATAATGAGACGGGCTTGTTCTACGGAAAAGGGCGGAACTTCGCTTTGTAGCTTCTCAAATTCTTTGATAAGTGGAAGGGGTAAAATATCGGGACGGTTGCTTAGGACTTGGGCAAATTTGATAAAGGTGGGTCCTAATTCTTCGGTGGCGAGGCGGAGGCGTTCCCATCGGGAATAATCGAAGACAGGCTTTGTTTGACGAAGCCAAGTGAGTCGCCGACTTTCGGGTATGAGTAATTTTAGGGGCGTATTGATGACAATATCTTCAAAGCCGTATTTGAGTAAAACCTGTATGATTTCTCTGGCTCGATTCAGGTTCTTGATGCTTTGTATGGTATTGTCGAAAAACATTTTTTAGTTGGTGATGGGTGACAAGTGACGGGTGACAAGTGGCTGGTGACAAGGGACTGGTGGCTCTTTTGGTTGTTTTCGTGATTTTTTCGCCACTAATACACGAATGCGGTTCAGATACTGTGGGTTATGTCCTGACCAACTAGCCCTGATAGAAGTGGTATCGCTATGTTGTGTGCTGGCGTGGGTTGTGGCAAGGCAATAGCGATAAGAACGGATAGCAGGACTTCCCATTACGACGAAGCACTTAACCCTTCGCTCCAAAAATAAAAAACAACGTAAAGAAAATTCACGAATTTTCTCCATCTTCTCAATCATAAAAAACCAAATGCTGGACTATTGACTGATGATATAAACAAAGGTAAAGATAAACGGAGTCGCAAAAAGCAAAGCATCGAAACGGTCTAAAAAGCCGCCATGTCCCGGTAAAATATTGCCAGAGTCTTTGATTTTGACACTGCGTTTTAAAAGGGATTCCACCAAATCACCTAAAGTCCCAAAAACGGCTGCTAAGACTGCTATAACAGACCATTCCAACCACGTCCATTGAGGAACCAACTTGGATAAAAGAAAGGCAATTATCAAACAGGCTAGCATCCCTCCGATGCTTCCTTCCCATGTCTTTTTTGGGGAAACCCTTTTGAAAAGGGGCGTTTTACCAAAGGCTCTACCTGAAAAATAGGCAAATGTATCGCTTGACCAAACTAGTAAAATGGCTCCGATGACCATTAGAGGTTGAAAACTTCCGCTTATTAAGGATAAAGGAACAAATAAGGAACAGGGAATGGTGATCCATAAAATTCCTAAGAGGTTGGAAGCAAGACGGGTTAGCGGGCTTTCTGCATGAGAAAAAAGGGCTTTGAGGAAAAAGAAAAGCAATAAGGGTAAAAGACAGATTAAAGCGTAGCTAGGAATCCAACCCAATGCGACAGTTGTAATCAATAGATAAATCAAGGTTCCCATCACGACATTAAACATTGCTTCTGATTGTTGATTGCGAGGATGGTTGCCCGGCATCTTGGTTGAAATACCTTGATACTCGTAGATACATAAGGCATTGATGATGCCGAAAAGAACCCATAGGCTATAGACACTAAAATAAATTCCTGCCACCATCGTCAGCACGAAAAAAAAGGCGGTAATTACCCTTGTTTTTAAATCACTACTCATATTTAATGGTCTTAATGATGTTAACCGCTCTCAAAGCATTCTCTTTTTGAGCATACAATTCAATCTCACCAAAAGTTCCATAAGCCGTATCTTGCTTATTGACAATCACACTTGTAATATCATTTTCTTCTAAAATAGCTCTGGCTATCTCTACTTTGTACAAGTAAGGTGATTGATAGATTCTTACCCAATTATCAGACATGATTTTCAGTTGAGTTTTGAGCAATCATAGCAGGTTCTGTTTTGACTAAACGTTTAAAAACACGAATGCTTCCAATCAATAAGACGGTTGAAACTGCAACCAAGATATAGAAGTTGGGTTCTAAAGGTGGAGCATCTCTCGCTACTTCAGAAGCATCCATTTGTCCAAAATAAACCAAAAGAACTTGTGATCCATTGTTAAAAAAGTGGGCAAGGATGGGATACCATAAATTGCCACTCCAATAAAATAAGTAGCCTAAAAACATGCCTAATACCATACGAGGTACAAAGCCATAGAATTGGAAATGAAAAAAACTGAAAACCATGCCTGCTAATAAAATAGCAACATGGGGATTTTTGACCCACTCTGTTAAAAACTGTTGGATCACTCCTCTAAATAATAGCTCTTCTGAAAAGGCTGGAACGACTCCCACTAAAATCAGGTTAAGGATCAAGGCTCCTACCCCATCCATTTTTAGAAATAAAAGCGTCAATTCTTCGGCTGCGGCTTCTTGTGCGAGCATCCAATTTTCTAATCCACTCAATGCTTCGGGTAAAACTAGTTGACCATTCCATTGTAGTAGTAAAATAATCAATGGAAAAGCAAAGACAATCACTAAAATAGAAAAGAATCCTGCTACTGTTTTGAGTTCCTTATTCAGCTTTACATAGTCCAACCATTTTCGTTTTTTCATTATAGCAAATCCTACGGCTGGTACGACAAAGGTGGCAATGCTGGCAAAAATCTGTACGACTTTCAACACATTAATATTCTCAAATAACACATTCATTCCTGTACCATCCATCACACTATTCAGGTCTCCTGTCACTAATAAAACAGCAATGACAGAAACAAATGAAGCAATAAGGGTTCCTGCAAAAAGCCATAGTAGCAAAACAAGTAGTTGTAGAGCAAAGGGTTGTTTGTCCAAATAGGTTGTCATAAATCGCAAGATAAAAAAAAAGCGACACCTTGCAAAAAGGCATCGCTTAACATATAGATATTTTATAGTTTTTTTAGAACTGATTCAAT
>JAHDBB010000122.1:0-6490 GCA_020630635.1 Chitinophagales bacterium | reverse complement strand
TCATATCCCAAAGATAACTCAAATCCTCCTTGTCCTAAAGAAGCTGTTTTAAGTTCTGAAATATTGATGTCATAAGAAATTCCGAACTTTAAGCTGTTAAACTCGGCTCCAACTAGAGCAATTACGGCATCTCCTGGTATGGCTGAAAGACGATAAGAAGCTCCTATATAAAGAGACGTTCCACTAGAATTTCGACCTCCTCCATCAAACGCATACCCAATATTGGTCCCCACAACAAACTCTTGTGCTGCTGATTGGGTCATGTAAATGATATTGGGATTGATACTCACTCGATCTGTAGGTCGAATCTCGGCTCCAAAGTGTCCAACTAAACGTGAACCCAATGTATTGTCATCATCTCCTAAGAAAGACTCCGTAGGTTCTGTTATGTGGAAATATGCACCACCTCCGTATAAACCAATATTCTTATTGATACGGGCAGAAATAATCGCTCCTGCTCTCAAATCGAAATAGTTGATTTGATTGTCTTCAATAGCTTCATTATTGGAAATATTTGGATTAAAATCATTTCCATCTAACTGGCTTTCAAAATATAAGGCTTGAAAATTTACACTTTTATTGACCCAGCCTCCTTGTAAACCTACCGAAAATAGGAAGTTGCCTGATTGGTCGAGGGCAAGGTGTCCTGCGACAGAACCTAATACAGAAAGATTGTTTAAAGCTCCTGTTCCTTGTCTGTCGTTGAAGAATTGAATACCTGCTCCTGCAAAGCTGTTACCAAACATCCCACGCATTAGGGGCATGTCAAAGGATGCAGCAATGGTGGAATAGGCATAATCATCTATGGTAGGATACTGATTTCTATAATTGACGGCTCCTCGATAACATCCATTGATCAAACCAGTCATGGCTGGATTCAATGTCAATGGTGAGGCGTAGAATTGTGAAAAGTGTATGTCCTGTGCTTGGCTTTCCTCTTGAAAAAGTCCAACTAACACCAATAAAACTAGGACTATCTTTGGTATAAACTTATGTTGCATATTTCAAAGGTTGATATTATCTGATGTTAAATATAGTGCGCTATTCTTAGAACGTCCAATAAATTTAGGTAGTTTCTGGCGCATTGTAAGTATAAATACACTCTTTTGTTCTGGCAATATTATGAGATTTCTTTCTTTGTTCACAGAAAAAGTGCTTTTTTAACTTATAGAACGGAACGAAGGGAGGTTTTTTTAGTCAATAGTCCACCGTCGATAGTCCATAGTTGCGTTTTTTTCATCATAAATTATTTAAAAACAAGAAGAAAAAATTTGTCGAACATCCATAAAAAAACGGATAGATGGATACTATAAACAAAACTGAACCGTAGCTATGGACTATTGACTGTCAAACTATGGACTTAAAGATTCTTTAACCAACTTTTCGCTGCCAAAATGCTTTTCCAATACCAAGTCATTTGGCTTTTTTCGATCAACCAATAAGGTTCTATCTTTGCTCCAAATCCTTGATAAAAACGGGCAACTCCTTCTTGCATCGAACCTTCAAAGTCCAATCTATAAGGCGTTTCGGCATATTCTTGAATAAGCGCATCTATCAAAAAGAACATGGCACCATACTTTCGACCTTTTGGAGAGGTGGCGGGCATTAAATTGTATAGTCTTTGGTGAGAGCGTCCAAAAAAGGCAAGCGCATAAAGTTCTTTCTCTTTATCCAATACGCCCAAGACCTTGCCCATGTTTCGACTGCAAGCTGCCTTCATCGCCACTATTATACGCTCATAATATTTTTCACCCAATCCTAACTCCCTTTCTTTCAATTGTTTAAAAAGCTCTACACAATCTTCAATTGGATAATTTTCTTCTACATAAAATCCTTTTTTCTGGGCTTTTTTCACATTCCTCCAAGTATTCTTATGATATTTTCTCCTTAAATCTTCATAAGGTCTACCCAAATGCAAAATATAATTGGTGAAAGTTTTTTTAACAAAGTCTTGGACTTCAAAATCATTGTGGCTGTTTAATCGCAATTGAATTCGTTGAAAATCTTTGGGAATGGCTTTCAAAAAGTCCTTAAATTGTGAATTTGTCAGTCTTTTTTTTGAAAAAACACCCAATTGTTGGACTTCAAAGGGTGGATAAATACTTTTAAAGCCCCATTTTTGATTCCAAACTAGTGGCAAAACAGCTTCATAATCTCCCCAAATCAAGGCATCCCAATTTTCTGTTACGGCATCCAACCACCAGCTAAAAGCATAGAGTAATCCATTGTAAGACTGTTGGATACAATCATCCCACTTCGATTTATCAATCTTTTGATTCTCTATATATTGCAACAAATTTGATTATTTTTTAGTCATTACGGCTCTTCAAAATAAGGTTTTTCACCTTTAAGATTTTTAACTATACAACTATTCGCTAGAAAAACGACATTTTCACATACAAAAGAATTTGTAATTTTATACCTCCAAAAATTCAACTAGTTTTTATTATGGATGTTTGTTTGATTAGGAGAGAACGGAAGTCGCTTCGTCGTGACGGGTCTCCCCGCTATCCGTTCTCATCACCCTTGTAGAGCAAATTCGTGAATTTGCTCTACAAGGATGATACCACTACTATCGGGTCTAGTTGGGTTTGGCAAGTACTTCTTAGTGAAATGTGATGTAAAGGGACGAACTGTTCATCTTTTACATGTTGGGACGTAAAGGGACGTTGAATTTACATACATATTAAACCAATTTTCCTTTATAAAAAACCGTCCCATTGTCCCAAAATCAAGAAAAAACCATAAAAAGATCAAAACTATAAAACCAAAAATAAAGTAAAATGTACAAAAAATTTACCTTTCTCTGTTGCCTTCTACTAAGCACCTTTAGCTTATGGGCAGCCGACATTGAACTGGTGGATGTAGAACTTGACCATTATCTAGCACCTGGCGACCATGAAGTCAGTGTTCTTATCGAAAATAAAGGCAGTTCCACCATCACCTCTTTTGAACTATTTTGGTCTATCAATGGAACCACTAATTCCTACACTTTCGACAACCTCAATTTTCCTGAAAGTGATGATGTGTTTCCTATCACTCTTCCTTTTGACATCAACATATCCGCATCCTCTGATAATTATGTGTTAGAGATGTGGGTTACAGAGGTTAATGGTGAAGCAGATGATGATGACTCTGACAACCAAGTGAGTCATGCCATTAGTCGTTTGACTGCCAATGTACAAAAGAAAGTCGTATTTGAAAAAATTACGGCTACTTGGTGTCCCAACTGTCCAGCAGGAGCCAACTTATTGGAGAGTATCATAGAAGATAATCCTGAAAGTATCATTGATTTACACTGGCACAAAAACAGTGACCCTTACAAAATCCCTGCTTACGATGATATTGATGATGTATATAGTCCCTATCAACCAAGAGCGTTGATTGATCGTTATATTTTTCCTGGACATGTAGCTACTGGAAGTGCGATTTTTGATCCTGCCGTTTATAAGACCAGCCTTTGGCAAAGCCTCACCGCTTACCGACTTCCGAGCAATTCAGCCGTTCACCTAGCGACAGAAACAGACTTTTCTTCTAGTAGCCGAGAATTGACGGTTGATATAGAAGCGACTTTTTATGCGGACTTATTGGATGGAGAATATCGCCTCAATTGTTATGTAATTGAAGATGGTATTGTAGGCTATCAATCAAGTGGTGGAGATAACTATGTACATAAAAATGTGGTAAGAGCTGCTTTAGGCGGAGCTTTTGGAACAGCCAACAGTTTACCTTCTAATATTGAAGAAGGGGATTCTCATAGTTATCAGTACACTTATACTGTGCCTGACGATTATGATGAAGACAATATGCATGTTGTAGTTGTTGTCCAAGAATATAATGATGATGAAGATGAACGTACCAATCGTGAATACCTTAATGCTTTAGAATGTGGCTTTGATGCTTCAAATGAGTTAGGCTTAGAAGCTATTGAAGTGGGTTGTATTGCTGCTGTAGATGTACCCAATATTGAAGCAGAGGCAGAACTTTTGTGTCAAGGAGAAACGATCCTTATCGAAGCCTTACAAAATGCCCCTGCTGGTTTTGAATACCAATGGCAATTAAATGGATTGGATCTTGATGGGGAAAATGACGAAACTTTGGAAGCAGATGTAGCTGGTGATTATTCTGTGTATTTGGTCGATTCAGAAGGTTGTACTTCTCAAAATTCAGAAGTGGTTGTTATTATTGCAGGTGATTTACCTGGTTATGATATAGATATTGACTTGGTCATTCCCACTTCTACGGTAACTGTAACGGCTGACTTTGGTGGTAATAGTGGAGACAATGTAGATATTGAATGGTCATTTGGGGATGGAACTTATGGCAGTGGTCCAACTGCTGAACATACCTATGATGAGCCAGGAACTTACTCTATTTGCCCTACACTTAGCAATGACTGTGTGACAATTGGAGAATGCTACTTAGTCGAAATCCCACATCCATTTGAGTTGGAAGCAAAGGTTTTATTGGAAGGGGCTTATAATGCCAATGGACAAATGAATGCGAATTTGGGCGACTTGATCCCTAAAACACAACCTTATAATATGGCTCCTTATAATTATGATGGCTTAGAACAAATTCCAGGTATTCCTTTTGGTATGGTAGATTGGGTATTGGTGGAAGCTCGTAGTGGTACGCCTGGTACGGTAGAAGTAGGTACACAAGTTGTGGAAGTAACGGCTGCTTTATTGATGTCTGATGGAAGTATCAAAGATCTTAACGGAACGTCTGATATTGGCTTCAATAACTTAGAATTTGGTGAGGAATACCACTTTGTTATTCGTCATAGAAATCACTTAGATATTATCTCGGCTAATCCTTTAGAAGCTGGTGCAAAGATGGATTATGATTTTACAACGGACATAGATCAGGCATCTGGAAGCAATCAGTTAAAAGCGACAGGAGATGGTTTTGCAGTAATGCATGCTGGTGATTTCACGCATGATGGTGTTATCCAATTGACGGACTATGATGTGTGGGTGGCTGATCCTGCTATTTTGAATGAGTATCAGGTGACGGATGCGAACTTGGATAGTGTGGTACAATTGACAGATTTTGATGCTTGGTTGCCGAATAAGGCGAAGTTAGGGTCTGTAGAGATTCGTTACTAATTTTTTTGTAGCATAAAGATAGTGAAGCCACGAATGCACAAATGGGTGTGTTCGTGGCTTTTTTTATTCTTTCCAGAAGGCGATTTCTTTGACATCGAAGGTGGCTTGTTTGCCATCCGTTTTTTCGATAACGAGATGTCCCCAAGCATCTACGCCAATAATCTTGCCTTGTAAGGGTCCTTTTGAGTTATAGAAGATGTGGTATTGATTCATAAGATAGAGATGATTGAGATACTTCTCTTTAATTTCTCGGTACTTGCCATCTCGTAATAAAAGATAATTTTGTTCTAAACGAACCCATAATTTTTGAGCTACTTGTAAAAGCTCAAAATCTTTGTTGGTTAATAGCTTTAAAGAACTTGCCCTTTTTAAAGAATTAGGAAAAGTGGTTTGGTTGACATTTAAGCCAATACCAATAATCGATTCTTGTAGATACTTGCCTCCCGTCATATTTTCTATCAAAATTCCACAAATTTTCTGATCTTTTACCAAAATGTCGTTGGGCCACTTGATAAAAACTTGCATTTCTAACAAATCTGCTATACATTGAGAGATACTAAGAGCGATTGTCATACTTAGATAAAACTGACGAGTGAGTGGAAGAAAATGAGGCTTAAGGTAAATGCTCATGGCAATGTTTTGATTGGCTTGGTCTAACCAAGTATTGCCTCTTTGTCCTTTACCTGCCGTCTGGTGTCCTGCCATAATGACAGTCCCTTCGGGAACTTTTTGACTTTTTATGACATTTAGTAAGTAGTCATTTGTCGAAGATACATGTTCTAAATAGTGATAAAACTTTCCTATGAAAAGAGCGTTAGTATAATTAGTCAAAGCTTAATTTATTTTATAAAGAATACCAAATCAATTTATTTATTGGAAACGAAAGTACAGCAAAAACCCCAGAATGTTAGCACTCTAGAGCTTGCAAAAGCCGTTATTGAGGGCATTTTAGATAAAAAAGGGCAAAAAATCACCCAACTTGAACTTACCCATTTGAACGAAGCAGTTTGTGATTATTTTATCATCTGTCAGGGAACTTCTACTACTCATACCAAAGCTATTGCGGATAATGTCATCTACCATCTTAAAAAAGAATGGGGTGAATATCCTTTGAGTTTTGAAGGAATGAAAAATGCGGAATGGATTTTGATAGATTATGCATCAGTAGTTGTTCATGTATTTGTAAAGGACAAACGGGCATTCTACCAATTAGAAGATTTGTGGAGTGATGCCGTTGTTACCAACTATGATGAGGATGGGTCTGTTTTGGATGAATAGTTTTTTATGGTGACAAGTAGATGGTGATAGGTGACTACGATTATTTTAGTCGATAGTCGATAGTCGCAAACGAAAATGTGGGTCTTTGGGTTACAAATATT
>JAHDBB010000121.1 GCA_020630635.1 Chitinophagales bacterium | reverse complement strand
CAATCCGATTGATTTATATTAATAGACTTCTTTCTCTTTATCAATCGGATTGCCTCTTCTGTCCTAGATTAGCAATCCGATTGAAGCGATTCATTTTTTTCTTTGATTATAAAATGGGACAATAATGATGGAAATCTTAGACAGGTAGCCCATTATGGTTTCAATCCATAGTAACTATGACAAAATATGTACTACAATTTGACAACTTTAAAGCACGAAATGAACCAAAGTTGTCAAGTTTCCAAAACCCACACAAAAACCACAAATCACCAACACAAAAAATCATGTGAGAACCAAAAAAACGCTGCAAAATTAGAGATTTTATTGTTTAGGATACGAAAATAAGGTAAGAATGTTAAAAAAAGAGTCGCACCTATGAGGCAAGGTGCGACTCACGGCGTGTTGCTGGGAACAATACACCATAATTTAAAAATAGAAAACACTAAAGAACCTGGTCACAAAGATAAGGTGACTTTTCGGCTCCTGTAAGCGTAAAAATACCCCTTTTTCAAAATCACGTATTTTTACTTGTTTCTTATCAAAGTGGATAAAAAGCAAAAAGCCGCACCTCCGAAGAGCTACGACTTTTTGTTTTATGGTGTATTTTTTACTGGGATTATACACCTTAGAAAACACTAAAGAACCTGATACAAAGATAAAGCGACTTTTCGGCTCCTGTAAGCGTAGAAATACCCCTTTTACAAAATCACGTATTTACCCCTATATTATGCCGAACTTTTGCCCGTTTTAACCTCATTTACCACAATTTATACTTTAAAAATTTGTATCCTAATCAGAATCACCATAGTTTAGCACCCTGCAACAATACATATAGTCTTTATTCTCAAAACAAGGCTTTCCCCTTCTTAATTTTTAAGGGCTAAAAACTAATCTTGTAAGAAACAGCTACTTCGTTAACCATTTTAATAATCAAAAACGTTCACAATGTCCAAAATCCCAAGACAACAAATTAGCCAAATTGTTTCAATACAAGAAGCAAGAGACCTGACTCGTAATTATCGGACTCGTTATAGAAATGAAATCAAAGGACATCTTTTTAAAAAGGAGGACATCGAAGCGATCTTGAATCAACGAGGTTGTATCGGTATTCGTGCTTATTATGGAATTGATGATGTGGGAAAAAAATCTCTTGTGTTGATCGGGGTCAAAGAAACCTTGAGCAATTATGAGGATATTTTAGGGGTTGCCGTCGATAGGGGTGCGCCTTGTCCCACTCAATGTGATTCTAGTAGTCCTTTGATGACATAGTAAAAAGGGACGACGGGACGTTCTTCGGTTCTTTACTTGGTTTGGGGACGGTGGGGACGTTTTTTGCGGTTCTTTACTTGGTTTGGGGACGACGGGACGTTTCGGTTCTTTACGTGGTTTGGGGACGACGGGACGTTTTCTCAATAGGACAAATTAATTTGATGTATTAAGAAATAAACGTCCCATCACGTCACATCGTCACCTTACGTCACCATTTAAATAAACGTCACATCGTCCCTTTCGTCACCCTCTCTGTTACTAAGAAATACTTAACTCAACCACCTAGACCCGATAGTAGTGGTATCACCAAAGAGCTTGGCTTCATACCACAAGTCGAAAAGACTTGCGGTAGAGGAGGCTTGGTGATAAGAACGGATAGCGGGGAGACCCGTTGCGATGAAAGAGTAATAACCGTTCTCTCCAAAAAAGAAAAAAACTTTAGCAAGAAAAATAACTAAACTCCCTTCTTTGCACGCACAACCATCATTTGAGGCATTCCCCATTTCCTTAAATGATGGTTTTTTTCAACAAAATGATTGATTCTTTAGACAAACTATGGATTTTCAAACCATCCAAAATGTATTGGGCGATATTTCTTCTAATGGGTACATTATTCCCCTAATCATTGGCTTATTCTTCTACCGAAAAGCTGATGATCCAATACGTTTGTTGATTTTTTACTTGGGCGTGGTGGGATTGACGGAAATAGTCGCTCAAAAATTTACCCATCTTTATTACAATAATGCGCCTGTTTATCATTTTTTTACCGTTATTCAATTTGCCTTTTTTTGCTTGATTTATCAAAGTGCCTTAAAAAATAGATTAAGTCTTGTGCAAACTTGGGGGATTATTGGCATATTTGCGCTGTGTGCCTGGTTGTGCGCCTACTATGGTCAAAATATATGGTCCTTTAACTCTTATATCACCGCTGTCGAATCCTTGTTGTTGATGCTGTTGCCTTTGTGGTATTTTTATCAAGTCATTCAAGACCTTGAAATAAAATATTTGGAAAAAACGCCTATGATTTGGGTAAGTATCGGAACATTGGTGTATTTTGCAAGCTGTTTTTTTATATTTTTGACCTATAACTACTTTGTGGCTACTGGAAAAATCGAAGCAACCAATAGCCTCTGGACCCTACATTCTTTCTTTAACATCTTATTTTATTTCTTTCTATCCATTGGAATATGGAGCAGTCGCTGGAACACAACTTAGTCTTATTTGTCATTATTGGTACAATTGGCATGTTTCTCTTGGCAGGGGCGATTGTGGTCTTCTTTTTTGTCTATCAACGAAAACTAAATCACCAACAACTCAACCTTCAACGCCTCGAAACGGAGTACCAACAGGACTTGCTCAAATCTTCTATTGAAGCCCAAGAACGAGAACGGAAGCGTATTGCCCAAGATTTGCATGACGATATTGGGGCCTTGCTTTCGACGGTTAAATTGGGCTTTTATCCTATCAAAAAGTCGGCTAAGGAAAATCCCAATCAGCTTAATTTGATTCAAAGTACGAGTAATACGTTGGAGGAAGCGATCAGTCGTGTCCGCCAAATCTCTAAAAATCTTTTGCCTCCTACGTTAGAAAAGTTTGGTCTTGCCAATGCGTTGGAAAATTTTGCAGCGAAGATAACTGTTCCTCATACTTTTGAGGTCGAATTTGTTTTGGTGGGCGAGTATGAACGCTTGGATTTTGAGAAAGAATTGGGCTTGTACCGGGTCGTTCAGGAGTTGATGAACAATATTATGAAACATGCGGAAGCGTCTTATGTGGTCATCCAGTTGGAGATTGAACCCGACCAAATTTTACTTTCGGTGACGGATAATGGGAAGGGTTTTGATCCTGATGTCTTTAAAAAAAATAACAAAAATAGTGGTTTGGGTCTTCGTAATATTGATAGTCGGTTGAGTCTGATTCCTGCAAAGTTGCATTATAATCGGGAGATTCCGAAGGGGTCGCAGGCGGTTATTGGTATTCCTAAACAGAATTTTTAGAATGGGTAGAATGGGCAGAATTTTTGTGGTTCTGCTTTGGTTGTTTTTTTATTCATTCCTCAAAATTACAACCAAAGAAAAGCTCAATCGTTTCAATCGGATTGCTATGCAGGAACTAAACGGACAATCCGATTGATTTAAATCACTAGACTTCTTTCTCTTCATCAATCGGATTGCCTCTTCTTTGACAGGAAGACCCATCCGCTTGAAACGAGGTATTTTTTCTTTGATTGTAAAATGGATTTACCATCTTGGCAAATAAAAAAGCATTCAAATATACATAACATTTTATACTTATCTTCTATCAGCCTACGGTCACAAACCATCATAAGCATTGATGATATTGTGCCATAAATGGGTCGAATCTCCACCAATTTTGATTACTTTTGAATTTCTGAATAGTTTTTTACAACTTTGCAGCACAAAATTACCGGGAACAAAACTAAACGCATGTCAAGAATCATAAAATTGATGATAACCGACGATCATCAACTCTTTCGTCAGGGACTCATCGCCATTATGCAGGGTTACGACAATATCTACTTACTGGGAGATGCTGAAAATGGACAGGATTTATTAAATCAACTGGAAACGATGGATAAAAAGCCTGATGTCATCCTGATGGACTTAAATATGCCTGTTTTGGATGGCATTGAAACGACGAAGGCTCTTAAAAAGAAATATCCGCAGATCAAGGTGATTGTTCTGACGATGGAGGAGGATGAGAAGTTTATCGTGCATTTGATTGAGAATGGGGCGAGTGGCTATCTGCTCAAAAACACCGATCCTGATGAGATGTTGGAGGCAATCCATACGGTGATGGAAAAGGGATTGTACTTTAATCAACATACGTCTCAAGCCTTGTTGTCTGGGCTGATGTCCAACAAGCATACGAAGGTCAATCTCAATGATAAGTTGGGTTTGACCAAGCGGGAGTTGGAGATTTTGGATATGATTTGCCATGAGCATACCAATGCCGAGATTTCGGGAAAGTTGTTTATCAGTGTGCGGACGGTGGAGGGTCATCGAAGCAGTTTATTGTCTAAAACGGGTACTAAAAATACGGCTGGTTTGGTGGCTTTTGCGCTCAAAAATGATTTGGTGGATTTGCGTTAAAAGGGGCAAGTAGCTTTTCAGTTCTTACTTGATCTTCATCCTAAAGAATGAAGTAAAACGTTTTTCTCTTTTTAGGAGCGAATGGTTGGGTGCTTTGTCGTCATAGAAAGTCCCGCTATCCGTTCTTATTCGTGTTGCCAACGTTTTTTGAAGCCAACGCTTCTCACGAATACCACTTCTATCGGGGCTAGGTCGTTGAGGTAGGGATTTTTAGCACCAGTATTTTATCAAACAACTACAAAAACCTATATGGTTATTCACAAAATCTTATAAGCTGTTTTTTGGTGATTTTTTGAAAAAGCAAGTAATTTTAGGTATTTGATATTTTACAAAATATAACTCAATGCTTAGAAATATTAACTTGACTTTTCTTGCCTTTTTATGTGTTGGACTTACCTTTGCTTGCAATAAAGACAATGATAATGATGATCCTTCCTGTAATCCAACGTATGATGCTGAAATAAAAGCCATCGTTGATAATAGTTGTGCGACTGTTGGTTGTCATACGACTAATTTTGCTCATGGTGATTTTACTTCTTATGAAAATATGTTGGAGCATTTGGAACACGGTGATATTTATGAATATGTCGTGACGGAACAAACGATGCCGCCAGATTATGCGCTTCCTTTATCTGATGAAGATTTTGAATTACTTCAATGTTGGTTGGATAATGAGTATCCTGAAAATTGAGGAAAATGATGATGATTAGCTTCTATCTGTTCTGTCCTTTCCCAACTAGCCCCGATAGTAGTGGTATCGCCAATGTGTATTGGCTAAAAGATTTTGCGATGCTTGGCGATAAGAACGGATAGCGGGACTTTCTGACACGACGAAGCACTCAATCTTTCGCTCCTAAAAAGAAAAAAGCACACAAAAACCTAAGTCTTTGTATGCTCAAAAAATTATCTGGTTGAAGAAAGATTTACTCAAAAGGTGAGTGATAATCACTATTGTTTAAATAGACTTCATCAGTTAAGGTATGGAGAAAATTGATGAGGTCTTGTTTGTCTTGTTCGTCTAAGTCAATGCCGAAATCTACAATGGCTTGCATATTGGCATCAAGTGTTGAAGATATTTTGATGCCCTCGTTGTAGTGGTCTAAGACTTCTTCCAATGTGGCAAAACGTCCGTCATGCATATAAGGAGCGGTCACGGCTATATTTCGCAAGGAAGGGACTTTGAACTTGGCTTTGTCGGTTTCTAATCCTGTCGCATCCCATAATCCCATATCTGTAAATGCACTTTCTTCGTCTAGTCCATTGTTCATAAATTGGTTGTTGGAAAAAAGTGGTCCGCCATGACAATGAAAACAATCGGCTCCTTGATTACCGACAACAGTTGGATTGGCTTCTCCAAAGAATAAATCAAAACCTCGCATTTCGGATTCTGTCAAATCTGTATTGGGATCGCCTGATTGCCATCTGTCAAATTTGGAATCACCTGAAACTAAGGTATTCATAAATTGTTCGAGAGCCAAGCTGATATTTTCCGTAGTTACTTCTTCACTTCCAAAAGCTGCTTTGAAGGCATCTTTGTACTCGTCTTGTGCTTCTAATTTTGTGACTACCTTATCAAGACTTTCATCCATTTCTAATTCGTCTTGAATCGGCAAAAGGGCTTGTTCTCGTAAAGACTCTGCTCGACCGTCCCAAAAGAAGCGTTTATGGTACATGAGGTTGTATAAAGGCATCGAATTTCGAGTACCTTCTAAACCTTGAATCCCTTCGCTAAATGTTTTGCCATTGTCGGTAAATGCATCTGCTTGATTGTGACAGCTTCCACAAGATTGAGTGCTATCACCTGATAAAACAGGGTCAAAAAACAACATTTTCCCTAGTGCAATTCCTTCAACTGTCAAGGGATTGTCATCTGGAATATTGGCTGGTGGCAAAGATGCTGGCGTTTCCAACGTATAAGGAGTAGGTGTGTGTACTTCTTCCGTTGGTTCCTCTTTTTTGCAAGCCCAAATCAGTAAAAAAGCGAAAAAGAAAACTCCCATATATCTATTCATAAGACTCTATGTTAAATGCGTTGAGTACATTGTCTTTCAAATTATTGGCGATACCATTGTCATTGCTTGAATGCGAAAAGTTTCCATCTTCATTTATGTCAAAACTGTATGGATTTCTAAACGCTTCGGCTACATTAAAACCAATGGTCAATTTGCCATCGTCATGAAAGTCAAACTCCTCTGTTTCTAAATCAATGTCCATTTGATTTTCTTCAAAAGCAATATGATAGGTAAATGCACCAATGCCTCCCTCTTTTTCATACGTTCCTTCCATTGCCAGAAAAATGTAGCCTTCTTGCCAACTCCAATGTAAGCCGTTTAAAATTGGACTCAATGGATGGTTGATAGGATACTGGGCAGGATCGCTGGTGTTGGCTGTTTCTTCTAAGCCTATCAGAAATTGGATGCCTTTGTAGTGACCATCTGGTACGCTGTCCAATACAAATGAATTGCGGTCTTCTAATGGATTGATGAATGCATAATGGTCAGATATGGTTACTTCTTCCCCATCTTCTTTGATTAGGTGAATATCTGAAATAAGGTATTTGAAGTTGTAAAATCCTAATTGATTTCCTGCCGCATTGGTAAAATCTGTATTATTGAAAGTCAAAGGAATTTCGTCAAAGTGATGATTGAAGGCCACTTCTAAACTATGATATTCGACTTCATTATGATCGTCATCATGGTCATCGTCCTTTTTGCACATCAAGATAAAAGGTAAACACAAAATAATTAGTAATATCTTTTTATTCATTGTCCTATTATTTTGTCACTAACAACTTGCTTTGTCCTAAGATTTTTTCATCGCTTAAAAATTGGCAAAAATACAGTCCACTTGCCCAGTCAATCTCTAAACTTAATTGGCTTTCTTGTGTCCATAGTTCTTGTTCAAAAATCACTTTCCCTAAAACATCTACTATCTGTAAACGCAAATTTTGCACATTGGAAAAATCGTATTGAATATTGATTTTAGAGGCGGTAGGATTTGGGAAAACATTGATAGCATTTGTGCCTTCTACATTGGCAATAGATGTATTGTCTTCCTCTGTTTGAGTTACCACCACGATCCAAGTAATTTCCACCACTTCTTCAGTTAATGGATTTTGGACTTGTACCGTAATTTGACCTTCTCCAGCCGTTTCATTGGGATAAACCATTGTACTAATTTCGTAGTTTCCACTTGCCACATCAAAGGTTCCATTTTCTTCTTCACTACATTCGGTATTTCCACAAATTTCAACAGTCCATTCTTCGGGAACAGTCGAATTGATAATGGTCCAATCTAAGCTAATGTTTTCATCTAAGATGTTGTTAAGGTTGGTTGTAGCTGATAACATTTCGTTTGCGGATTCTCCTGAAATATTTAAGCTCGTTCCTTCGACTTCAAAGGTTTCTTGTGGTAAAGATGGTGGGGCTTCCACAAAGACATTATTGCCTTCGATATTGTTCATAATTTGAGCATTGTCGGCTCCTGTACCATGTACGACTCCTGCAAGATTGACTCCCTCTAACATCTTATTGTAATCTACTTTCAATGCAATTGTCAGGTCGTCGCCTTCATCAATACCCTCCGTTTCTACGGATACAGGTGTATAATAGCTGTCGCTTACTGCATGAAACTCAAAAATGGCTTGAAGTGAACCATCGCCTTCGGGGTCTGAGCGTCCTTCTAATGCAATAAAACGATAGCCTGCTGCCCATCCCCAATGCATGCTTGGATTTTGAGGTGCTAATGGGTGTCCTGCTCCCCAACTTGAAGGATCATCATGATTGACACCTTCAGGTACACCTACAAAGAAATTAACCGCCTCTAAGTTTTCAATGTCATACTCTCCTAGCTCGTACATGTCAGCACTTCCATACATATTTTGATTACCATTGACCAATAAGTAAACATCTGTCAAATCCGTTGTTTGCCCACCGTCATGAACCAATTGGATTTCGGAGATATAGTATTGGCAACGATTGATTTTGAACATGGTTCCTTCAAGGCTTTGATACTCTTCATTGACGAACATGGAGGCTTCTCCTACAAAATGTTGAAGGTTTAGGCTTATATTTTTGGCTTGTATTGCACAGGATAGCCCTACTAATAGGCTAAAAAGGGTAGTGATTCTCAACATAAACACTTATTTTTTTAAGCTATAAAAATACGTTTTTTCTATTTCCAATTACTTATAAAATTTTGGGTAAAACTTATAACTTTTATTAACCATCAATAACACACACCTCACAACTCATCCAAAGACTTCCGATTTTTATCTTGAAGATTTCTAAAAATGGTCGGTGACATTCCTGTTATTTTTTTAAATTGAGAAGACAAATAAGCACTACTGCTATAATGAAGACGATGGGCAATTTCAGCCAAAGTCATCTCGCCATAAGACAGTAACTCCTTTGCTTTTTCAATCTTTTGGATGATGATAAATTGCTCAATGGTTTTGCCTTCAATTGCCGAAAACAGCCGACTTAAATAGGAATAATCATGTCGTAACTGGTCAGATAAAAGTGTTGAAAAATTGACTTGTGGTGCTTCGACAATATAATGAATCTGCTCAATAACGATAGACTTTATTTGATTTATCAATTTGGTTTCTTTACTTTCCAAAAGTTCAAAACCTTTCTCAATCAAAGCCAATTTTAACAGATTTTGTTGATAAGGTTTTAAGTTTTCCTGTATCTCTACTGTTCCCAATTCAACGGAAATAATGGGAATTTTTAAGCGCACAAAAATATCTTGTACTGCCGTAATACATCGAGGACACACCATATTTTTAATAATGATTTCCATTTTATTATTTTTTTAGAACATGACGTGAATCTCAAAACCCACGTCATGTCTGTGTCATCTATCTTTTAAAAATTGATAAAGATTGTCCTTTGTAATTACACACAAATAGTTGGTCGTTGAGAATCAGTAAGTCTGTGGGTTTATTCAAACCTTCTTTGAGTTCTTGTAATAAGTTTCCTTCTTGATCGAAAATCAAAATTCGATTATTTTCAAAGTCTGTTACATAAATATCGTCCTCAATAAAAATGCCTGTTGCAGCATTGATGCCTTCTTTAAATCCGATGGTTTGAAGACTTTTACCTTGTTTGTCAAAAACTTGAACTCGATTGTTGTAAGCATCTGCCACATAGATTTTATTCGACGTTATTTGGACATCTGTTGGATAGTATAATTCACCTTGTTTTTTCCCTTCTTTACCAAAAGAGAGCCACTGACTACCATTAAAATATAAGATGCGGTGGTTGTAAAAATCGGCAATGGCGATCTCTTTGTCAATGACATCTATTCCAGCAGGTGCATCTAAACTATCCGATAGCTCCAACGCTTTTTTTTGTTGATTTTCGACTATTTGAATAGTGTCTGAACCATATTCTGGTACATACACTTTTTGTTGGTCAATTGCCAAATGCATCGGGCGTTTAAAACCATCTTGTACCTCCAGAGTTTTACCATTCAAATCGGTTTTGACCAATCGGTTGTGGTCGCCATCGGCTATCCAAAAACTTTTGCCATCATAGTCAAAACCAATGGGTGATACTTTATCTAAGGCAACATTTTGCTGATATTTAAAGGTTTTGGGTGTTTTTTGACAGGCGACTAACAATCCCAATAGTATCCCAAAACTAAGCATTATTTTTTTCATGACCTTCTTATTTTTCTTTTCTTTCGTACTGACAACACATTGGCAACTTTTGATAAACGCTGTCGGGTGCAAATGCGCTTTCGGTATCATGTCCAACAGTAGCGATGCGTTCTTGGATATTTTGTAAAGTTACTAAAGTGGTGTCGTACTCAATCTTTAGCATTTTACTTTCTTTATCCCATTCTGCCAAACGAATGCCTTCGATATTACTCGCTGTTTTTTCGATTCGTGATTTACACATATCACAGTTGCCAGATACCGCAAAAGTGTTTTCGATAATCGCTTCTTCTGTTAGTTCAATATGAGGTTTTTCTTCTTGGTTGGCGTTGATGATGGTTCCGTCGTAGCGGGTAATTTCAGTAGCGATAGCGGTATAACCTGCTTTATCTACTTGCGTTTCGATGGTTTCAATGGCAATGGCTTTATCGGCTGGAAAGTCAAAGGTCATAATACCTGTTTCCATTTCGATTTGTACATTTTTGATGCCTTTTAATTCTTGAAACTTTTTTTCTAATCCGTAGGCACAGAATGGACATCCTAAACCTTCTACGGTTACTTGTACTTGGTCTCGGTCTTTTTTGGTTTGTGCCGATGTATCAAATGTGCTGATGGTAAAAATGCTTGCTATCAAGCTTATGATGATGATTAATTTTTTCATTTTTATTATTTTTTTGATTTTTTAAAAATTTGAGAAAGGGTAACTTGTGGCGAGGGGATTGGTTCTATACATAACGGCAAACTATTTTTAGATTCCGTAAGTCGAAAAGACTTACTTGCATTTAGAACCACAAGTCAAAAAGACTTGCGGGATTGAGTGAAATTGAGGAGTAAGGTGGACTTTTGAAAAATCTAAAATTAAAATGCCTTTATGTATAAGAAGTCAAGACTGCAACCAACTAGCCCCGATAGTAGCGGTATAAATGCAAGGCGTTGGCTACCTAAAACTTGGCGCATTTATAAGAGCGGATAGCGGGACTTTCTATAGCGACGAAGCAACTAAACTTTCGCTCCTAAAAAACATAACGTGTACCGACATAAACGCTAAAGTCTCGTCTATGCTCTTGAGCTACATGTTGAACAACAGGAAATTGAAGGGCGAGTTCGTAAGTCCATTGGTTTTTGACATACTGTACGCCTTGTGCAAAAAGTAAGAGATAATCTTGCGTTTCGACAAACCAACTGCTTTGGTATTCAAAATAAAGATTGACTTGTTTGGGTGGATAAGTCGGTTTGAGCAAGGGCAATCCAAAACCTAATTTATATCGCAACTCGTCATTTTCGTTGTCGGGAATGAAGCGATAACCGATTTCATTGGAAACACCTAATTTGATGCTTTCGTATCCAGCAACCAACCCCACATAGGATTGATAAATGCCCGTACTGATGTCATTGTAAATAAGGTCTTGACCTGTTGGGATAGTTTGCAGCGTTTTGAGGACTAAACGAAAGGTTTTGCCTTTGCCATCTTTGCGATAAAATTGGTATTTGCCCAATAGTTCGATGTCGCCCAATGCAACGCCTTGAATGGAGTCATTTTCGGTATGAGGTTGGCTGATAACCATCGGAATGTGAATCCCCAATAAACTGTTGGCAGTCGGTAGATAATGAAACATCAAGGGCATTCTTATAAATGCTCCGTCTTGTGTTTGTCGCCATTCTGTTAAGGTTTTAATGACCTTACCTTTTGCTCCCAACATGATGGGTTTGTCCGCCGTAATAGGCGGTCCTTGTGCTTGGAGATGTAAGGTGCTTAAAGCAATAAATGCACCTAGTAGCACTTGAAAAATTTTCATAGTGAATAAGATTTAGTAATGATTGGATATAGGTATCCCATGTACCTGTTTTCACAGATATTACTCTATCTTATAAAAGGAAGGACTGAACAAAAACGGGTATGTCTCTATCCAGTAAGGGAGGCTTGTAATTTTGATAGTGGGTGAGATAGACAGGTCGGTTTTGGAAGATTAAGAGCTTTCGTACAAAGGTAAAAATCATCCATTGTATTGGCTCAAAATCTATCGTAGCGATGTCTATGGTTGGAAAGTCTGCATCTAATTGAACATAAGAAGACTCGTTTTCACAACATCCTTTTTGGGGTTCTCCATGCTTACAACTTTTTTCGGGAGACGCTTTGTGACAAGCACTTTCTGCATGACAGTTGGGCGGCGTGAGATTGATACGCCACGACTTGAGTTGCCCTTGACAGTAATGTTCATTGACACTAAATCCCGTAGATATAAGGAGCATCCACAAAGACAAAAACCAGATAAAAGTTTTTTTTATGTTGCGAAATGATTGCATTCAATAATTGATTTCCGAAGTATTTTTGGTTGTTATTTATGTTTTTTTGCTGAGTGACATGTGGCTGGTGACTTTCTCTACATACTGTATTTTTTATTTTAGGAGAGAACGGTTTATTTTTCATCGCAATGGATATGCCCGCTATCCGTTCTTATAAATGCGCCTAGTTTTAGGTAGCCAACACCTGGCATTTATACCACTACTATCGGGTCTATTTTGCACGGTCTCAACGTTTTTGTTGATTTTAATAAAGAAAGCTACAAAGTTTTTTATTTTTTTACAAATCTTAGATGCATAAAACCTTATTAAGTTTACTTTTGCATACTTTCTAAAAAGTCTTCTCAAAAAACTATAAAAAGTTAATAATCAAATAGTTAAAACTCAAAAACAAGCTCTTTCGCTAGCATTTTCATACAAAAAGCTATAATGTTTTTTCATAATCTTAATAGCATAAAAAAGCCCATTCGCCATGGAATGAGCTTTTTAATAGGGAATATTTAAGAAACACTTTATATTTCGTGATTATTCGCTGACGTTCAAATCTAAGGTTAAATCTTTGGCAGCTTTGGCGGACATCAAGTC
>JAHDBB010000120.1 GCA_020630635.1 Chitinophagales bacterium | reverse complement strand
ATAGAGAGTCGAGAAACACCTTTGTTTGATTTGAGAATTGCGACAGACCATCGAAAACAAGGAATCGGAATGGCGGCTTTGCGTTTTTTGACAGCTTATGTTTTCGATAATTATCCGAATAAACACCGTATTGAAGGTACAACGAGAGTGGATAATGTAGCGATGCGTTTAGCCTTTGCCAGTGTTGGATATGTGAAAGAAGCACATTATCGACAGGCTTGGAAACAGTAGATGGCTATATGGATTGTGTGGCGTATGGAATGCTAAAATCGGATTGGGAAAGGGCTTGTTGTACGATGGTGAATTGGGAGAAGTAATTAACAACACTAAAAAAAGAGCCGACAGTAGGGATGCCGACTCTTTAGAATAGTATCAAAATAAACTATTCCTTCAAATTACCCAATTGTGCAAAAAATCTGTTTTTCAATCAATATTGTATCTCAACTATTCCAATTTTAGCTCTATTGGGCAACCAAGCATCACTATCGGTTTGTTGTACGACTCCATCCAATGTTCCATCCAAAGGACTGTAAACGCCAATTTGGGCAGGATTATTAATCCAAGCATCATAGTCCGTATTTTGGATCACGCCATCTTGGGTATAATCGCCTGTAAACATTGCCGCTTTGCCATTAGACATTTCTACTTGTTGGGACAGTCCAAACGCTTGGGATACATCTGTTGTAAAGTCATAAAACAACCCACCATCATAGATCGCTGCTTGTGAACTGATAACATCTAAATGATTGCGATGACGAATGCAAATATGATAAGACGCTCCCATTTCCAAATTATCAAAATGCAAAGGCGCAAAGTCTGTTCCTAAGATAAGTCCATCGTTCAATAAAAGACCTGCTTGCCTCGCAATAACTTCCGTATTTTTTTCGATCAAACTGGGTTCGCCTGTTCGTATTTCGACCAAAACCCAATCCACAATTACGAAGTCATTCGATAAAATGCCTTCATTGATATATTCTGTCCCTTCATAATCATAAGGAGCGACATTAAAAGGTTGTTGAGCAGGTAATAATCCCTCCTCTTGCAAAGTAGTTTTCATCAGATTGGTACTGGCATTATAAGCTCCTTCTAAAAGGATTCTTGCTTCTACTGAACCATCGGGAATAGAACAACAACAAGCTATATGATCTTCTTGCAAAGTTATTATATTTTCAGGTTCGCTCGAATGGCTAAACTCCATACAATAATCTGTTTCCGAACCAGGATTAATGACTCCACTATAGAAAATTGGAAAAGCAAATCCATCGTCATCAACAAGAACAGGTATCCAAGTAGAATCGCCACATACACGATATTGGTTATAGAAGTTTATATCAACAACAAAAAATAAAACAGTAATAAAACCGGGTATTGACTCACAAATGACCTCTGCTATTATAGTATTCTCTTGGGGTAAACTACAATCTAGGTGGACGAAAACAATAGCTGTATGTTGATTGCCTTCATCATCAGCGATGGTATAAGTAAACATATCTACTCCACAATAAAATGATTCGGAAACGTAGGTAAAAGTATTATCTGCTCCTAGTGTTACTTGTCCTCCATTGACTCCTTGTGTAAAGGAAATAATGCCTCCTGTTGTTATACTATCATTCGCTAAAACATCTATCACAATGGCTTGATTAATACTACCTGAAACTGTGTCATTTTGAAGACCTAATGATGCAGGTGTATAACTCAATAATTCAAGTTTTACCCAACCGTATTCAGCAATACCTGAATATCCCAAATAGCCTTGTTCTGTATCAAAGTTATAAGTCTTGGGATCATAATAAGGGGAAGGTTCACAATATCCCCACATATCGTCTAGATACTCATCACCATAAGAAAAAGAAATGAGGCTACTATCAATATTCTTATTCACACGAACTTCATGATGCTGATTAGACGGAATTATATCAAATCCTGCTTTCCAGTAAGACGTTTTTAGATATTCATTTAATTTATTCACATCAAAGGTTTTTGTTCCACTTCCTTCTGTAATAGTAACAGAACCGTCATAAGCACTATGTTCTTCAGTAATTCGATAATAAGTATAGCTATAATTTTCCAACGAAACAGAAGTAATATAATCTTGATGAATTGTATAATCTCCTTGATTTAATTCATGTTCTCCTCTCCAAACTAAGTGATCTCCTACTTTATATGGAAAAAATAAAGAAAAATCTATGGCTTGATCTGTCCCATACAAAGTGGAATCTATTTCAAGACCGATTAGATGGGCTTGAAAGTGCTGCCCTTGATTAAGCTGAGAAAATGAAGAAAAAGCAATAAAGCCATAATTTTTACTAAGGATATAGACCGACTCATTAACGACATGTTCTGTTGGTAAATCATCCTTAAATGCTTGTACCGAAAAGTATTTCACGCTGTCTGTTAATCCAACAAAGCTAGTGAGACCGATGCTGTCACAAGTAAATGTTAAGTAATCCCATTCGCTATAATAATTTTGATTGTATTGCCATTGGTCTCCTACATGGGCTAAAGGCTTAAAAACTAAAATATCCTCATAGTACCATTCTTCATTGATTGATACAAGTGGAGCTTCACTAGGACCGTACCAAAATAATTCCTCACTATTATAAAATCGTGTTACATCTTTGACATAATCTAAACATTCTCCCGTATAATGATCTTCTATATAATGGGCTAAAATATAGTGCTGTTGTCCGTTTTCTACAGTACGGGTAGAATCAATATAATAAGGTCCTGTACCATAATTATCATACGAGGAATATTTATTTTCAAAAAGAAAATAAGCAGGCTGATTTTCAAGAAACAACTTCCAATCTTGTGAAGAAAGTTTCCAAGAAGTCAAGCCGATAAGTAACCATAGCAATAATATTTTTTTCATGATAACAGGATTTTAGAGTTAAAATAATACCACAAAGATAAACACCTGGATTACATCATACAACTACATATTTTCAACAAAATGAAGTTAAAAACCCTTTAAAAAGAACACAAAACAATGATTATCAAAACCTTAAACGGTCCCATCATTATTTCATCATCCAATATCCACAACATTCCTTAATTTTGCACCCAATTTTAAAAAATCGACTATGCAACTACATTTCAAACAATTAGGCGAAGGACATCCACTCATTATTTTACATGGCTTATTCGGTATGTTAGACAATTGGCAAACCTTAGCCCGACAATTTGCAGAATATTTTACAGTATACACTTTAGATCTCCGCAATCATGGAAGATCTCCCCATAATGAAGAAATGGATTACTATGTGATGGCACAAGACATTGCCGACTTTATGGATGCCCAGTCATTAGATACAGCCTATGTATTAGGGCATTCGATGGGTGGCAAAGTAGCGATGCAATTGGCTGCTGACTTTCCAGAGATGGTTGATAAATTGATTGTAGTAGATATTGCGCCAAAGGAGTATGAGTCAGGACATGAGGAGATTTTCGAGGCATTCTTTTCCGTAGAATTGGCAGAGGTAAAAAATAGGAAGGAAGCAGAAACCCAAATGGAAAAAGTCTTAAAGGACTTTGGAGTTCGACAATTTTTGCTCAAAAACTTATATAGAGACAAGGCAGGAAGTTATCATTGGCGAGCCAATCTTGAAGACATCCAAAAAACCTATCCTGCTATCATTCAAAATAGCTTAGGTCCCTTTCATCAATTTGACTATCCAACACTTTTCATAAAAGGCGGTCAATCAGAACGTTACATAGAAATGGACGACTGGGCAACGATTTTAGGCTATTTCCCAGAAGCCAAGCTAGAAGTGGTTGCGGAGGCAGGTCATTGGGTCCATGCCGAACAACCTCAACAACTTTTTGATCTAGTAGTCAATTTCCTAAAAGAAGACTAAATAACAGAAAATGCCACTCGTCACCAGTCACCCATCTAAACATTCCGATACACCGTCTTATACCCCGTCTGACAAGCAGGACACTTCAACTGATCCCCATCCTTTTTCAAGCGAATACCATCCACATGCTCCTCCACAAACTTCTGAATAAAAGCCTTTCGAGTATTCTCATACTTATTATTCACATCCACCTGACGATCCTCAATCGCATCCAAAAACTGATGATCCCACTCCTGTCGTCCCCAACAATTTGGACAAACTTCCACTTCGATCAACTCTTTGTCTTCAAAAAGCGGTTGTCCTTCACCTTTTCGTTTCTTAAACCATTCAAATAAGCCCATAATGTGTTGTTTTTTGAGATTCTTTATTAGGAGAGACTAGACATTGCTTCGTCGTAACAGGTCTCCCTGCTGTCCGTTCTTATTGCTGCCGCCATATTTTAGGCAGCCAATGCTTCAAGCAGCAATACCACTACCATCAGGTCTATTTTTGCAAGGACAGAACCTCTACCAAAGTCCCCTTTGTTTCCATCAAAAATAAACTATTTGATCCAAAGATATAGGGATAAATGTATTCTTTTAAAATATTTATTTTTTCATTAATTATCATTAAAACGATACAGTTCAATCAAAAAATTGTCGTATTTGCTAGCTTATTCGTACCTTTGCAGACTGATTTTAACATAGATTAAACACTTGGAGAGAACTAAAGGACTCAAAATCAGGTTCATAAACTAGGAGAAAATCGTAAGTGACCAGTAATAGTGACTTTC
Organism: Chitinophagales bacterium; assembly: GCA_020630635.1. Lineage (GTDB taxonomy): Bacteria > Bacteroidota > Bacteroidia > Chitinophagales > UBA2359 > JAHDBB01. The sequence goes on along the minus strand of JAHDBB010000120.1, from coordinate 8,309 downwards.
AGTTATTGCCACAAATACTGTTTCAGTTACTATACATTCTGTCCACCATCCACTAGCCCCGATAGCAGTGGTATCACCAATATGCATTGGCTATAAGTGTTCGGGAGGCTTGGTGATAAGAACGGATAGCGGGACTTCCCAATACGACGAAGTACCCAACCCTTCGCTCCAAAAGAAAATAGGTAAAAATAAGTTACAATTTATATTAAAAAAGAATCGAAAAAGTCACTTGTCACGATTTACTTGTCACTAAAAATAAAAAAGCATCTATTCAAAGATGATTAGTCTAAATAAATACAATGGATAGAAATACCATAACCGCTTTTCTGTTGATTGGACTTATCTTGATACTCTTTCAAGTTGTCAACCGCCCGACGGAGCAACAAATACAAGAGCAAAAAGAAAAGCAACGCCAAGAACAATTGGCTCAACAACAACAGCAAAGCACCAATCCCAATACGGCATCTGCTCCAGCTCCATCTACGGCTTCTTCGGAAGAAGTGATGAAAATGTTCAACCAACCAAATGAACAGCAAGCAGGTACTAAAACAACATTGGAAAATGACCAGTTTATTCTGACTTTCAATAGCAAAGGGGGAACCATTGAGCGAGTCGAGCTAAAAGACTATAAAACCGCTAGTGGAGAACCAGTTGTATTGTTAGAAGAAGATCCTGAAAATCAATTTACCTATCAGTTCTTCATCAAAAACAGTCGTTTTTCCACCCAAGATTTCAACTTCCAAGTCGCCGAACAAAATGCTCAAGGCATTACTTACCGATTATCGGCTGGCGATGGAGGCTATATTGAGCAAAAATATACCTTAGACCCTGCTGATCCGTATATGGTCGATTATGACTTAAATATCGTAGGACTACAAGGAGCCATCAGCGGCAACGAAATTGACTTGAAGTGGATACATAATCTGATCCAACAAGAAGAAGATACCAACAATGAGCGTATCAAGTCGGCAATCTACTTTATGGATAAAGATGATGACTTGGATTATATCGCAGAACGAACAGACGACGAAAAAGCCATTGGAAAACAGCCTGTAAAGTGGCTTTCGATGAAGCAGCAGTTTTTCAATACTACGCTTGTTCCAACAGGTGAGTTGAGAGCAGGTAATATTGCGTCCAAAACACCTGCTGTGGAAACAGATGAAACCCTCAAAACCTTGACGGCTGACCTTTACATTCCTTACGATCATAGCCAGTCTTTTTCTTATCCAATGAGCCTGTATTTGGGTCCCAACCATTACAATACATTAAAAGCCAAAGGAAAGGGAATGGAGCAGATTGTGTACATGGGTTGGACCATTTTCAGATGGGTCAATTTGGGCTTAATCGTCCCCATTTTCAACTTCCTCAATAAGTTTATCAGCAGCTATGGAATCATCATTTTATTATTGACGCTCCTTATCAAAATGGTGTTATTTCCGTTGACTTATCGCTCTTATCGTTCGATGGCAAAGATGAATGTCTTGAAGCCAGAAATAGACGAAATCAAGCAAAAATTTCCTGAAGATGCACAACGTCAGCAGCAAGAGACGATGAAGTTGTATTCCAATGCAGGAGTCAATCCATTGGGCGGTTGCTTACCACAAATGCTGCAAATGCCTATCTTGATTGCGATGTATTACTTCTTTCCTTCTGCTATCGAATTGCGTCAAGAGAGTTTTTTATGGGCGCATGACTTATCGACTTACGACTCCATTATGAACTTGCCTTTCACGATTCCTTTCTATGGAGCGCACGTTAGTTTATTTACCCTATTGAGTGCGGGCGCAAGTTTGGCTTATACCCAAATGAACTCTCAAATGCAGGCAAATTCTAATCCACAGATGAAGGTGATGCAGTATATTATGCCAGCCTTCTTGGTCTTCATTTTCAACAGCTTCCCTGCTGCCTTGACTTACTATTTCTTCTTATCCAACTTGATTACTTACGGTCAACAATTTATCATCAAGAAGTTCTTTATCAATGAAGATAAATTGCGTGCAGAAATCAAGGATAATGCCAAAAAGCCTAAGAAAAAATCTGCTTTCCAACAGCAATTACAACAAATGTTGGAAGAGGCTCAACAGAAACAACAACAGCAGCAAAAAGAACAACAGCAAAAGAAAAAGACGAGAAGGAAATAAAACTGGTGACTGGTGACTGGTGACTAAATGCTACGAGTATACCATCACAAAAATGTCAAATTTTCTTTAAGCTATCGCACTTTTGATAGATTGCTTGTATTTTTAGAAAAAAAAGATTTGATGAAAAAACTGCTGTATTTGGTTATTTTATTGGGACTCTGTGCGATGTCCTACTTTTTTGTTTTCAAAAAATCTACCACGACTTTTGACAAACAAGCCACCGCTTTTTCTATTGCCAATCCTGATGTCATTGATAAGGTAATTATCACCGAACACGATGGTCAAAAGGCGGAACTTATCAAACAGGCCTCTGACAAGTGGGCAATCAATGGGCGTTATTATGCCCGTCCTGATGCGATGAACGTGATGTTCAACACTTTGAAACGGGTTCGGGTCAATTATCCGCTTCCTCAAAGTGCAGAAGAAAATGTCAAAGAAGATTTTGAGAAACGTCCTAAGAAAGTGGAGATTTTTTCAGAAGGCAAACGGCTCAAAAGCATCTTGATGTCGGGTTATACCAATGACCAAAAAGGAACTTACATGCGCTTGGAAGACAACGACCAGATTTATGTCACCCATCTTCCTGGATTCGATGGTTATTTACAAAGACGCTTTTTCACCAATATCGAAGAATGGCGTACAAGGGAGGCTTTTGATTTTGCGAAAGATGACATCCAAAAAGTACGCATTGATTATTATGAGGAGCCTAAAAAGTCGTTTGAGATTCAAGCCAAAGACCTTCAAGTCACTTCGCCCAAGTCTGTCGCTCAAAAAGGACAAGTCAACAGCATTTTTGCAACGGCTTTTCTAAAGTCTTTTGAGAATGTCAATGTCGAAGCGTTCAAAAATGACTTTAGTATCAAAGACAGTATTTTACAACAAACACCAATTTGCAAGATTACGGTAACACCCAACAACGACCAGCAAAAAGATATTACGATTTATCGAGCTTTTCTAACAGAACGCAGCAAGCAGATGTTTGATGACAAAGGCAATCCTCTCAAATACGATGCAGACCGCTACTATGCGATATTGAATGAAGGACGAGATTTTGCGGTCATCCAAGACTATGTTTTTGGGAAGTTGATGAAATCGTATGGAGATTTTTGGGTTCAGTAGTTTTTTAGAAGTCGATAGTCCGCAGTCAATGGTCAATAATTTCTATTGGTTTCGTGATTTTTCCTTTCTCTGTTTTGCGCCTTTTTTGATAGAGAAGCGAAAGGTTCAATACTTCGTCGAAATGGAAAGTCCCGCTATCCGTTCTTACTTGTGTAGCCTTGTTTTAGGTAGCCAACACTCGTACACAAATACCACTACTATCGGGGCTAGTTGGTTGAGGTCTGGATTTCTTAGCACCAGAAAAGGGCGAAAGGGACGATATTTGAAATATATTCGATTAAAATAAAAAACATCCATCATTCCAAAAACCAAGTAATGAACCACAAGCGTCCCTTTTAAACGTCCCATCGTCCCAAAACCAAGTAATGAACCACAAACGTCCATCATCTCTACTCAAAAAGAACCAATGATCCCTTGAAAACGCTCCTTTTCACCTTACTCTTTTCTATTCCTTTATTTGCCCAAAACATTGTCATCAATGAGGTTCAATCCTCCAATGTCAATACTTTGGAAGATGAAGAAGGGGATTATCCAGACTGGATAGAGTTCTACAATCCAACAGAAGAAACGGTAGACTTAACAGGCTATATGTTGACAGATACTTGGGATGAAATCAAATGGAGTTTTCCAAGTGGTTCCATTGCGCCCAATGATTTTTTAGTTGTTTTTGCTTCGGGTAAAAATCGAGCCTTTCCCAACTTACATACTTCTTTCAAAATTAACTCCGACGGTGAAACCATCATTTTAACTGATCCAGATAGCAATGTGATAGATACGTTAGAAGCGTTTACATCAGATAAAAATGTGTCCTATGCTCGTATTCCAGATGGACAAGACAGTCTTGATTTTTGCTATACGCCCACGCCCAATGCTCCCAACAGTTTAGTTTCTTACAATCCACTCAATATCAGCCATCCTTCCGCCTTTTACTCTGCTGAAATTAGTCTCAACATAGCAGCACAAAAAGAAGAAAACACGATTCACTATACTTTAGATGGTTCTCTACCTACCCCTCAAAGTTCTATTTTTCAAGACAGTCTTCTTATATCAAAAAATACGCTTTTACCTATTTCATTATCGACTATACCAACAACTCCCTTAGAAGGTCCAGACTACTGGGTTGATTTTGTTTGGAAGCCTCCACAATCGCCCTTACCACAAGCCCAAGTTTTACGTTATCAAAGTTTTCAAGATGGACAAGCAAACAGCCCTGTTTATACCCACACTTATTTTCTTCAAGATGATGTTAATGACCCATTTGATTTTTGCGTCCTTTCTTTGGTGACAGACTCCATCCATTTATTCAGTCAAGAAACAGGGATTTATGTGCCTGGCAGTACTTTTGAAAACCATGAAGATGCTTGGTGGGAATATTGGCCACAAGGCAATTACTATGGCTTAGGAAAAGTGTGGGAACGACCTGCCTATCTTAGCTTTTTTGAAGAAGATGGAACACTAGGATTCGAACAAAATATTGGGCTACGTATCAAAGGATTTGGCAGTGCTGCCCTTCCCCAAAAGAGTTTCAATGTTTTTGCTCGTACCGAATATGGCAACAATGAAATCAATTACCCCATTTTTACCGACAACCTTTTAAATACTTACAAAAGACTCTCATTAAGAAATTCGGGTAATGATTTTTTACAGACTCATTTTAGAGATGCACTTTTACAGAGTCTTTTAACAGATTTAGATTTAGAAACACAAGCCTTTCGCCCGTCTATCCTCTTTATCAATGGTGAATACTGGGGCATCTACAATATTCGAGAACGATATACCCGACATTATTTTGAATCCTACTTCGGTGTTGAAAAGTATGATTTGGACTTATTGGAAAATCAATTGGTCATTGAAGAAGGAGATAGTTTGGCTTTTCAAGCGATGTGGGATTATATCGAATCACACGATTTAAGTAAAGATCAACACTATGATTTTATCGCCAATCAACTGGACATCGACAACTGTATCGACTATCATATCGCCCAAATATTTTTGGGTAATTACGATTGGCCTGGTAATAATGTGGCAGTATGGCGACAGCGTTCTACTAATGGAAAATGGCGGTGGCTGACTTTTGATTTGGACTTGGCTTTTGGCTTTTTGAAAGAGGGAAACTTAGGGTACGAAGCCAATAGTTTGAGATTGGCAACAGAAGCAGGAAGCGAGGTTTGGCCCAATTTTGACTGGTCTACTCTATTGTTCCGCAACCTCTTAAAGCAGACAGACTTCCAAAATCGCTTTTTAGAACGTTTTGAGTTCCATCTAAACCATACCTTTCACCGAGATACTTTATTGAATCGAATCAATGATTTTGAGCGACTTTATGAAACAGCAATGCCTTCACATATTCAGCGTTGGGGCTATCCTAGAAGGATGGAATCTTGGCGAGGAGAGATCAATGTGATGCGTGAATTTGCGATGAAAAGGGCTTGTTTTGTCAAGGCTCAATTACTGGATTTCTTTGATCTAGAGCATTTTGGTTATGACTGTGGAGTAAATGATTCTCTTTTTGTTTCTGAACCCATCCAAATTTTCCCCAATCCTGCCTCTACTTCCACAAGAATTGTCTTAGGAGTGGAAACCATACGCACGACTTCGTTGTTCTTATATAATACACAAGGTAAAATTGTTTTGGAAAAGCAACAAGACTTGCATGAAGGAATCAATATCATAGAAGTTGAGCTAGAAAATTTGCCGAGTGGCGTTTATTTTTTGAGGATGACGGATGTAATGAATCAAACCTTTAAGTTGGTCGTAAGATAAAAATAGTTCTGTTTGTGGTTTGGGACGATGGGACGTTAAAAAAAGGGACGGAAGGGGACGTTTTGGTTCTGTTCGTGGTTTGGGGACAACGGGACGTTGTGGTTCTATTCGTGTTATTGGGACGACGAGACGTTTTGGTTCTGTTTGTGGTTTGGAGACGGTGGACGTTTCGATTCTTTTTGTGATTCTTTATTTAATTTTGAAATGAGTCGATTATTAAAAAGCAACGTCCCCTCACGTCCCATCGTCACTTTCGTCCCATCTTCTGGCACTAAGAAGTCCTTTCCTCAACGATCTAGACCCGATGGTAGTGGTATTCGTGTAGAAGCGTTGGCTGCCTAAAACAAGGCGACACGAATAAGAACGGACAGCGGGGAGACCCGTTACGATGAAAGAGTAACAACCGTTCTCTCCTAAAAAACAAAACCATAACTATTGACGAGGGATTGAAAGACAATGGACGCTTTAAAACTGCTCTCCCAAAAGAAAAAATCAAGAAAATAAATCAAAATAGCTTATTTTTGCAGCCGATATGAAGAATTATAGAAATTTTTGCATTATAGCCCACATTGATCACGGGAAAAGTACACTCGCAGATCGTCTTTTGGAACTAACACAAGTGGTTTCAGAAAGAGATATGCAGGCTCAGACATTGGATGATATGGATTTGGAACGAGAACGGGGCATCACGATTAAAAGTCACGCCATCCAGATGGATTATACCGCAAAGGATGGACAACAATACGTTTTTAACTTGATTGACACACCTGGACACGTTGATTTTTCCTATGAAGTATCTCGGTCTATTGGTGCATGTGAAGGGGCTTTGCTGTTGGTAGATGCGACACAAGGTATCCAAGCACAAACCATCTCAAATCTATATTTGGCAATGGAACAAGACCTCGAAATCTTGCCCATTATCAATAAAGTCGATATGGATGGAGCCATGATTGAAGAAGTTGCTGACCAAATTATTGATTTGATTGGTGTGACAAGGGAAGAAATCATGGAAGCAAGTGGTAAAACAGGATTGGGCGTTCCAGAAATTTTGGAAGCAGTCGTTGAGCGGATTCCTGCACCTGAAGGCGATCCCAAAGCTCCTTTACAAGCCTTGATTTTTGACTCCATGTTCAATTCTTATCGAGGGGTGATTGCTTATTTTAGGGTATTCAATGGCGAAATGCAAAAAGGCGATAAAATCCGTTTTGTCAATACTGGACAAGATTATTCGGTAGATGAAACGGGGATTTTGAGAATGGATTTGGAACCCAAAAATAAAATCAGTGCGGGCGATGTGGGTTATGTGATTACAGGAATCAAGGAAGTCGGAAAAATCAAAGTAGGTGATACGATTACGTTGACTAATAACCAATGTGAGGAAGCGATTGCAGGATTCGAGGATGTAAAACCAATGGTTTTTGCTGGTTTATATCCAATTGATTCTGATGATTTTGAGGACTTAAGAGATTCATTGGCAAAGTTACAATTGAATGATGCCTCTTTGACCTATGAACCAGAAACGTCTTTGGCATTAGGCTTCGGGTTTCGTTGTGGGTTCTTGGGAATGTTGCATTTAGAAATAATCCAAGAGCGCCTAGACCGAGAGTTTGATATGGCGGTCATCACTACGGTTCCACAAGTTTCTTATAATTGTTATACGACGAAAGGCGAAATGCTCATCATTCACACGCCTTCTGACTTGCCCGATGTATCGCATATTGAGCGCATCGAAGAGCCTTATATCAAAGCACAAATTATTAGTAAGCCTGACTATATTGGCAACATTATGAATTTGTGTATTGAGAAAAGAGGAATTTTGACCAACCAAGTTTACCTTTCAGAAAGTCGAGTAGAATTATCTTTTGAACTTCCATTGGCAGAGATTGTTTTTGATTTTTACGACAAACTCAAATCTATTTCCAAAGGTTATGCGTCTTTCGATTATCATTTGATTGGTTTTAGACCTGGCAAATTGGTCAAGATGGACATTTTATTGAATGGCGAAAGAGTGGATGCTTTATCAGCGATGATTCACCGAGACAAGGCATTTAATTTTGGAAAAAAGATGTGTAAAAAGCTAAAGGAATTGATCAATCGCCAACAATTTGTGATTGCGATTCAAGCAGCAATTGGTGCTAAAATTATTGCAAGAGAGACAATTAGTGCTTTCCGTAAGGATGTGACTTCTAAATGTTATGGTGGGGATATTAGCCGTAAACGTAAGTTGTTGGAGAAGCAAAAGAAGGGTAAGAAGAAGATGCGTCAGGTGGGAAGTGTAGAGGTTCC
>JAHDBB010000119.1 GCA_020630635.1 Chitinophagales bacterium | reverse complement strand
GAAGCCTAACAACATCAATAGACACATCCACCAAGAAGGCTCTGACATTCGCCTTACTTCATCGCCTCCTGCCACATCAAAGGACTTATCCGCATTCAACATCTCCCTTTGTTTCTTCATCAACATCGCCTCTTGTGCTTTATTTTCGACAACCATAAAGGAGGTAAAAGGGGTCAAAATGCGATTGGCAAAACTGCTGCGAACCATCTGTCGCCATTCACTATCCGCATTTTCGGGAGTTCTTTTGTGATGCCGTTCTAAACCTTCTAATTGTAAGGCAGCGTCCCAAGTCGAAATGCTTTGTTCTTTGTCAAAATAAAAATCATTGGGCTTTTTGTTGAGGACAATACTGGGTTCATCATCGTCTGGAATCAAAAAAGTTTGGTTGTTGGCATCTGTCCAGGACAGTAACGGCTTGCCATCTTGATACAATCTATTGCTCACCACTGAATTGTTCCACAAACTATGCGTGACCAACTCATTGGCATCATTGACCACTAAAAAGAAGTCGTTTTCGGGATAAAACACCTTTAAATGACTGAAATCATCGGGTATAATCATTCGTTTCATAAAAGGCGTTAAAACAACAATCAAAGGATAAATTTCTGGGTTTTCGTCAGAACGAATAAGGATTTCTTCGATGGCTCTTTCTAAATAAAAACCTGTCCGATTGACCTCTTGTAAAAAAGTCGTTTCCCAATCATCTGATAAATTCATCTCTTTGGTAAATGCACTGGTTAAAGTAACTTTGGCATTTTGAGAAGTAGCTTTATTGAATGCAACAATATCTTCTATTTGTTTTTTGTATTCTTCGACTTGCCCCTGTTCATGACTCACACTATTCGAACAATCTAGAATAAAATGATAGTAAGGTTTTATATCAGATTTTGGCAATTGCTTTTTTAGGTTTTGAGGAATATAAACGACACTTTCATTTTGGGCATAGATGGGTTCATTGAAAACATGTACATTTTCTTCTCCCAAAGTCAAAGTATATTCATCAATGATAAAATCAAAGGGTTCTTTGTGGACAATTTCAAAACCTGTTTTTCGGACTTCACCTCTACTAAATGGAAAAACTTTGAAACCAATTTTGTCGCCATCATAATACAAGATTCCTGGATCTCTTTTTTCGCTGGTAATTTGGCGATAAATCCAAAGGGCGGCTTTTTTCTCCGCTAAGATGCCCATTTTTTTCTCATCGCCCACCCATAAATAATAGTCGCTAATCCAAGCTCCTTCGGGTAGTTCAAATTCAGTAATATACTCCCCTTGCCGTGTTCGATTATTAGTAATTTCAAGATCAATCCAAGTACGCCAAGTTTGTGTTTTTTCGTCAAAGTTCGATGTTTTTTGCACATTGGAAATATCTACCTTTCTTGCTCTTCCAATTCCTTCTGCTACTGGACGATCCAAAACAGGTCTATAGTTGTACCGTCTATTTCCTAAAAATATTTCTTTTAGATTTTTGATTTTGTCTCTGGAAAGGGTTTGTCGATCCAATACCAGAGCATTGTACAAAGGAGATAAAAAGGGGGTTTGTGATGCTACGTTATTTCGAGTACTTCGATTATCATTGATATTGTCTAAGACTCTTGATAAAACGTGCGTCCGCACTTTGGGTTTTTCGTTGCTAAAATAGTTGGGTTCATAGACATAATCTAAGGCTCGATTTAAGTCGCCTCTATCTTTCATATAAGACATCACAATAGTCAAAGGCAACATCGTTGTCAATAATAAAAAGAGTGAACCTAAAATATAGGGATTGTGATGTTGTTTTAAGAAATTAAACTCGTCCAATAATTCGCCTCCATGTACAAAAAGTAACATCACTGGTGTCAGTATCAACAATCCTGCACCCAATGCTAACAATGCCATAACGCCTAATGGCATAAAGGGAATAAAGACCAAAAAGAAATACAAGGTGTATGAAAAAGTTAGACTTAGACCTATAAAACGAGCCAAACTTCCGATATGACTTTGTGAATCAGGCTGACAAATAATTGCACCTGTCAAAATGGCTATTAGATAAAATAAGGGATTAGAAAAATCTCCAAACAAGCCCCATCCGATTAAGTCACCTGCCAATTTTTCATTTAAAACCAATCCTGCTATGGGAAAAATCAACGCAATGGGCAATTTCCAAAGTATAGAATTTTCTCGCCAAAAAGTGGACTTTCTGGATGTCAAAATATACAAGCCTCGTATAAAGAAAAATAGGAAAAAAGTACAACTCATTACGCCTCCAATAAAAAAAACAAACTGTTCGCCTCCCCAAAAAAGGGCATCCCATAAGGATACAAAAACAGCAAAAAACATGTAGGTCAGAAAAGGGGTCATTAAGGCTATTGCCAAATTGCCTCTTGCTTTCAATTTACTGGGATCAGGTGTATATCCCATTATCAAGACAAACAATCCATGTGCCATCGTCGGCATCAAAAACATTCCTAAATATCGCATCATATCTCCTGGCAACATCCATCGAGGAATGCTAAAGGGAATGATTTTTCCTTCATTTTCAAGATAAAAGAACATAAAAATGGCATAGGCAAAAATCGCAAAGATACCATAGGAACGATGAATATCCTGTTTGGTATAAATGAGATAAAGGGCATACATTAAGTTGGAAAATCCTAGTAACGCTAAAATACCTCCGTAGATTTGCCAGTTTTGCAATTGGCTTGGAGTTAATTGGGAATGAATGATTTGATAGGCATCACCAAAAATTCCAAAGACAATTAGAAGTGGTAAGGTATTGATGACAATGAGCCATTTGGGGTTTCTTAGGAGTTGCATGGTTTTGTTTTTATGGGGTCAATAGATTTTGGGTGACAAGTAATTTTTATATTATGGGACAAAGGAAGGTTTTTTTAGTCCATAGTCCGCAGTCGATAGTCAATAGTTCGGTTCAGTTCGTGATGGTACATGAAAATGAAATCCTATTAATCCCGAAAAATCTTAAAAATCCTATTCTTATTTTTGGCTAGAAGCGAAGGGTTTGATACTTCGTCGTATTGGAAAGTCCCGCTATCCACTCTTATAAATGCAGCCAACGTTTTACGAAGCCAACGCATTGCATTTATACCGTTACTATCGGGGCTATTTTGGAGATGGACAGAACGCTTCACAAACTGAACCATTTTAGAGTTTAATTATTGGGTATATCGAGATGAGGTTGAAAAAACTTTAGCAAGAGAAAATTCAAGAACCCATAGAAACAGACGAGACAAAAGAGATAGGTCATCGCCCCTTGTGTTTTATGAATAAAGGCTGTGTCTGCACCAATGGTTTGATGAAGAAAGTCTTCTAAATAAATGGCTCCCACGATTCGGCTGGCATTGGCAAATAAGGTAAAAATATAGGATAGTCCTGTAATCACCAACAAACTTAAAGCAATCTTTCGAATGTCTTTAAAAAACCGAATAGTCATAAACGCAGCCATCGTCCAACTCATCACCCAAAAGTTGAGACCGCTACATGATTTATCAATCGTGATGTTAAGAGCCTCAAAAAAATGCCCTTGTGAAAGACTATAGATTGACATGGTTCCCGTAAAAAATTCAACAAGGGTTTTGGTGGGAACCAATATAAATGCAAGTAAGTCATTATCGGCAATCATATTGAGGTATTTGAGTCCGATGATGACAAAAAGTAGGAAGGTAATAAGAATAAGTTCTTTGTAAGGTTTCATGGCATAGACAGATTTATAGAATTTTTATGATTGATAACCTTGTAATTTAAGCAATTATTTTTAGAAAAAAGTTTTTGGGATTTTTTTAACATTGTTTTTTTTGTGGATTGGGGACGAAGGGACGTTGTGGTTCAGTTCGTGGTTTTGGGACGAGGGGACGTTTTTTATATCAAAAACAAGTTGATTCGATTTTTATAAAGTAAACGTCCCTTTACGTCACTTCGTCCCAACATGTAAAAAATGAATAGTTCGTCCCTTTAAGCATAAACATTGTGTCCTTTCAAAAATAGCCCCGATAGGAGTGGTATAAATGTAATGCGTTGGCTGCCTAAAACGTTGGCACATTTATAAGAACGGATAGCGGGACTTTCCTATGCGACAAAGCAACCGACCTTTCGCTCCAAATATAGAAAAAACAAGAACTGAACCGAAACGATGGACTATTGACTGATTAACTATGGACTAAAAAAAACTATATCGCCATCTCAATCATTTTTTCATGAACGACTCGCCAACCTTCCCAAGAATCGGTTTCGGACAGGCTGCTGTTATGAAAAATAGGAATAAAGACACCATTGACTGCCTTGATCGATTCGATGATTTTTTGCATACTTTCTAAGGTTTGAGCAATGCTGCTTTTTTGGTAGAAATGGTAGGTGACATCCATCAAGGCAAAGGGATAAATGCGTAAGTTGGTGGTGGTCTCTTGGCTTAAATCGTAAAATAAAAAAGAGGACGCTATACTCGCTCGAAAACCCACTTGATCCGCATAACCCATCGAATAGTCTTTGGTAATATTGAGTTCCAATAAACGCTTATAAGTTTCTGGGAAATGAAGGCGAACATAGTGTTGGCGACTCTGCACAATCTCTCGCTTAATAATACGAGAAAGACTTTTGACTTCTTCAACCAATGCTTCGGGCAAATCATTGGAGCGATAAGAGGGATGAATGCCAACCGAAGCATAATCGCTAACCGACTGAATGAGGTCTTGAAAGCGAGTGCGATCTACCGAAATATTTTTGTCGTGTGGGCCGTATTCTCCCAATAGAAAAAAATAAATGGGCTTTAAGTCATACTTTTCTTGTAAGGCATATTGATAACCGTAAGTATCATAGGGGTCTTCTTGTAAATCTAGTAAAACTTGTGTACGCTCTTTGACTTTGGCAAAATCAAGGTTCTTCAAATCCTTGAGGTAGCCACCTGTATTGCGAACCAAACCTTTGCAACGATACGAATAGGCAATATCTATATCGTAGGTCGGAATAAATTGATACTTGCGCTCATGAAACTCTAAACGAGGATATTGTTTTTGGATAATTTCGGCTAGATACTTCGCCCAAATATTGATAAGAGGCTGGTCTAAAAAGTTTTGTTGGTGAGCAATGCTAACTGTCGAAGGAAATCGCCCATGTTCATCAGGGACAAAGCTAAAATATTCTTCGTAACGAGTGACAAGGTAAAAACTGGCGGAAAATACATCGAAAGGAAAAATGGAGGCTGGTGTATCTTCTTCATAAGCAAAAAGAGTGGGCAATTGTCGATACTTCCCTACTACCATATTTTGTGCATTTACACCTTTTTCCTCCAATAATCCAATAGCTTTGACAAAGAGTTCTTGAGCCAAAGGACTTTCACTATAATTGATTTTGGGACCGATAAAGTCGCTAAAATGTTCTGCATCATGAGAAAACTTATATTCTACACACAAAATTTCCTTAAATATCAACTCAAAAATATATTGGATTCGAGGTTTGAGTGTGGGTGTGTAGATGAGGATCATGACGATTCATTTTTATTTCTCAAAGACTTTGAAGATATTCTGTTTTTAGAAGTGGACAAATTTTATAGCGAGGATCTTGGGTATCTTCATGCAAGGCTTCAAGCGTACGATACACATGAGCGATGCCGATTTTATTTGCCCATTCAAATGGACCATTGGGATAATTGGTTCCCAACTTCATGGCTTGGTCGATGTCCATTTTTTGAGCAGTTCCTTCTTGTACCGTATAAAAGGCTTCATTGATAATCATCAAAATAATACGAGGAGTGACCATCCCTACTCTATCTTTGACCGCTTTGATTTCGACTCCAATATCTGCTAATTTTTCAGCAAATAATGTAGCATCTTCCTCTTTCAAAAAACTCATTTCCCACAATCGACGATTTAAGAAGCTCGGCAAGGTATTGAGTCCCGCCAAATGACAGTGGAGATTTTCAGAACATTCTGCCACTGCTCGAACCAGTTGGCATTTGACCGCTCCCACAATGAGCCATTGATTTTCATGCAATGCTGCATACTTCTTTAGATGTTGAGGGTTTTCATCTAAGTGAAGGTCGAGTAAAAGGTCGCTATTGGCTTGTAAAGCCTCTTCTTGGGAACCATGTTGTACAGAAACTGTTTCATTTTGGGAAAACTTCTCTTTGATTTCTTCAAAACCTTTGGCATCGCCAACAATAAATATGTTCATGTCGATTTTTTTTTATTAACTTCGCCTCAAATTTACGATTAAATATCTAAAAAATGGCTGAAAAGAAAATCATTCGTACAGAACAGGCACCTGCCCCCATTGGACCATACAACCAAGCTGTTTTAGCTGGAGATACCTTATATATGTCTGGACAAATTGCCATTAATCCTGAAAATGGTGAACTAGTTTTGGAGGATTTGGAGAAAGAGACTCAACAAGTTATGCAAAATTTGAAAGCGGTTTTAGCAGCGGCTGATATGGATTTTTCGCATGTCGTCAAGACTTCTATCTTTCTTTCAGATATGAATAATTTTGGGACAGTCAATACCATTTATGGCAGTTATTTTGATGGATTAGATGCTCCTGCTCGTGAAACAGTCGAAGTGGCTTGTTTGCCTAAAAAAGTGAATGTAGAAATATCTATGATCGCCATAAAGTAATAAAAATCACATAAAAAACTCCCATATATATAAATTTATCCCAAAATGGGACAAAATCTCCTTTGACAATTTATAGACAAAGTACCTAAAAAAATACTTACAAAACCATTAGCACAAACAATTATCAACATAACAAAATGTTTTTCAATTTCTTATACATAAAACAAAAATAAATTAAAATAATTTCTATTTTATATCTTTCCTTTTTTGGCATCTCCTTTGCACCTTACTTTCCGTCTTTAGACAACAAATGATTACACATAAATACCTTTATACTTTCATCCCTTCCACCAACTACCTCCACAAAGATAATTATCTATAAACTACATTTTTTAACTTTCAACCTTATTATGTTAATCTTAAAAAAACAATTTATCATGAAAAACATTTTTTTAACTTTATTAGTTGTGATGGCGGCGGTATCTGTAAACGCGCAAGAAGTATTTAGAACACAAACTATCGGTGGATGGGGATCTAATCCAAGCGGAGATAATCCAGGTGCTTATTTAGCAGAGAACTTTGATCTCATCAATGGTGTAAGAGCACTTACGGGTGTTGAGAGTGGTATTAGCATCGGTTTGGGTGATAAAAGTATCACTTTCACGTCTGCTGAAGCGATCCAAAAATTCTTGCCTTCTTCTGGTACAGCGGCTGCTTTGGAAATGAGCTATATTGATCCTGCAAAGCAAGAAGTTCGCAATACATTTGCGTCTCAAACGTTGGCATTGACTATTTCTTTGGCTTTCGACAAAACTATCGAAGACTACAGTGTTTCTACCAAATACTTAGGTGATATGGTGGTTGCTGAAGGCGAGATGACTGGTGTTAAAGTTGATCGTGTTTTAGAAGAAGCAAACAAAGCGTTGGCTGGTGTAGAAACGACTTACTCAATCGCTACTTTGAACGAGACGATTTCTAAAATCAACGAGGCTTATGTTGATGGTGAGATCAGAACTGCTTACTTGACAGAAGCTACTACTGGTCAAACAGAAGCTATTCAACAAGAATACCAACAATTACAAACAGAACAATTAATAAAGTTCTAAAAATGATATAAATTGAATATTGCAAAGATGACATCTTCTTGTTGGAGGATGTCATCTTTTTTTGTTTTTAGGAGCGAATGGTTTTTTACTAGGCAACAAGTTTATTTGTGGTTCTAAGTAAAATATTTTCTTTTTTAGGAGCGAATGGTTCGGTGCGTTGTCGTATTGGAAAGTCCCGCTATCCGTTCTTATGAATGCTGCCAAGTTTTACGAAGCCAACGCTTCTGCATTCATACCACTACTATCGGGGCTATTTTGGTAAGGACACTATTTCTTGGCATCTATTTTATCACAAAGAATAAATCAAAAATATTATTGAAAAATGTAGTCGCTTATCAATCAAAAAACGAGGGACTTTAAAACTGGCACTAAGAAGTACCTTCCAAAACCAACTAGACCCGATAGTAGTGGTATTCGTGTAGAAGCGTTGGCTACCCAAAACTTAGCAACACGAATAAGAACGGATAGCGGGGAGACCTGTTGCGATGAAAGAGTATTGACCGTTCTCTCCAAGAAAAATAATTGATCCAAAAACTAAAAAATATTGTGAAATAGCGTTTACTCATATTCTGTACTACACAAACCTTTTGAAAGTGAAATATTTTTTTAGCCTACTACTTATTTGTTCGTTCTTGTCGCTTACCGCCCAAGATGATAAGCCTTTATGGATACATCAAATACAAGAAAAGGAACAACTACATACCATTGCTCAATATTATGGAGTAAGTGTACAATCTATCAAAATCCTCAATGAATTGTCTAGTAATAAATTGGACGGTTTGACTTCCTTAAAAATTCCATTATCGGTACAAAATAATTTTTATAAACGCTTTGCAGAAAATTATGTCTTGCACGAAATTAAGGAAGGAGATGCTTTGCATACAATCGCTGACCAATATGATACAAGTATCAAACTAATTCGCCAAATCAATGCGCCTCATTTATCGGGAGTTGATGTTGGCGGCTATATGTTGATTCCCAATACGATCCCATTAGACCCTCCCATCAACAAATTAACGATTAGTACCTTTTTATCCTTCGGCTTTTTTTCTGGCACTAATTGGAGTGGCGAAAAAAACACTAATTATAACTTACGAGCCAGTATCAACCTTCAAAATATTTATAAGAAAAAACACTTTCAAGTTCGGACACGCTTTAATTCCATGTTGGGTTATCGACATGAAATTGGAGAAACGTTGCTTAAAAACTTGGATCGATTTGAGCTTCGCAATCAGTTTCTTTATTACATCAAACCCAGTTTTTCCCCTTACCTGTCAGGAGCCTTTAGAAGTCAATATTTGCCAACCTACTTGCCTTTAGAAAATGGGAACAAACTGCTAATTTCTGATTTTATGGCTCCAGGAATCAGCAAAGTATCCATTGGTTTTTTGGTAAGTAATAATATTTTAGACCTCAATTTTGGATTGTATGAATTGAAGACGCTTTATGTATTGGAAGAAAAAATGTATGAAGAAAGAGAAGTGGTATTTGGCGTTCCCAAAGGAGATCGAAGAGTCCATTTGCATGGTGTATCACTTAATGCAGATTTGAATGTTTATAACAATCAAAAAATCAACTATCAAGCCAGTTTTTTTGCTTTTGCTAACTTAGATATTTTTTCGATTGAATTTAGAGGAGAAGCCAATTATCGTATAACCAAACAAATCAAACTTTCTTTTATTGGTGAGTTATTTTATGATAAGTTTATTGAAGCAGACTTGCAATATCGTACAGAGTTGTTGTTAAGCGTAGGCTTTCATAAATCGTAAGCAAATCCCCACACATAGAATCATCTATATTTTTGCTTCCAAAATGGCGTTAAATTCCCAAAGTTGGACAATTCTTTTATGGATTATAGGTTTCAAGTATCTTTCATAGATATTATTTTGAATAAATCGAATATCCAAAAAATATAACTATCAATATTTTATACTTTAACAATAATCTTCAACTTTGATAACATTTGACTTTTTGCAGATAATTGGCATTTCATTTGCCTTTATATGAACGGTCTTATGAAGACTCTTTGTCAATTTTTTATGAGGCGTTGGAGGTTATAAAGTTATTGCATCTGAATTTAAACACCTAGCATATACCTTTTGTAGTTTTTATTATAATGCTCCTTCGCCTTTTAAGAATTGTTGTAAATAAGCAGTTGATTCGGCGGTTATCATCGTATGTACTCCTTTCTTTGTATCAAAAGATGCTTGCGTCAAAAGTCCTATCAACCGTCCTTTGGCATCCAACAAAGGCGCACCGCTAAAACCTGCTACATTGGTATGCGGTTCATATTGAACATTGATTTTATTTCCTGATACGCCTTTTACCTCCCCCACATAAATATTTTGCTGGCATTGAGTTTCTGTATACGGACATCCCACAAAAAACACCTTTTCTCCTTTTTGTACTGGCTCTAAACGCACTTCTAATATTTGAATTTTCTTCGACTTTTTCTTCACTCCCAAAATCCACCATTCACTCTTATTTTTCTCATCATTCAATAAGGAATCTAACACAATGATGGGCTTTTCTTGTTTTCGAGGAAATACATGCCAATACTGTAAGGCTTCATTGACATGAGGCGTTTTGACAGGAGGTTGGATACGCTTTGATTTTTCGACGATGTGTTTGGCGGTACAAGCAAAGGTTTGTTTTTCATATTCTATCAAAAAAGCACTTCCTACGTATTTGATCTTAGAGTCTTCTATAAATGCAGCTTCGTTGGTCAGGTAAATTTGACGAATTTTGGGCGTACCTTTTAAGGGAACTTGGTAAGTTTTACAGGCGCATAGGAGTGTGCCTAAGAAGATGAAAATGGAGATGGTTTTTTTCACATTGGAGGGGTTTTATTAAGTTGTATTTTAATACCCAAAATAATCATAATAGTCTTTCACATACTCATTTTTATTGAGTTCTTCTTCAAACTTCTCCTCCAATACTTCTTCCAACGCTCCTATCATATCTCCAAAATTATCGACATCGTGATCCAAATCAACGGCTTCTAAATATTTAAAACCCATTGGTGCATATTTTTTATCGGACAGAACCAAGCGGAAAAATAGGTTGAATAAAGCGTGGTCTTCATTATTAGCTCCGTACACACCATCAATCCCAAATGCAAGCGTTTTATTGGCTATTTTTTCGATCAATGGTACGGCTCCATCCACATCAATTGCCCGTTCAAAAAACTCATATTCTTGGTATTCCTTACCGTCTTTATCCTTATACAAAAAGGCTAGATAATGTCCAATTTGTTCAAATTTCATCGACAGCATTTCTTCTAATACTTTGAGAATATCTTCGTCTTTGTCAAAACTATCAAAGTTGATTACATTGTAGATGCGTTCTTTTTCTTCTTGTTCGGCTTCTTCTGATTTGATGATGGAAATGGTTTCTGTTTCTGGCAATTCGGTTAAACTGATACCGATAAATTCATCAATATTGGCATCCATTTTTTCAATATTTTCGATAGCCATCCATTGTTGATTGCTGTGTTCTTGAAGGATTAAGCCCTCTTTGTTTACTTCCATTAAATAAGAGTGATAGTTGAATAATTCAAAGGCTCCAACTATGGTGTTATAGGTTCTGGAAGTTGCAGCATATAAAGGCGACATATTGCCATCATAATCGACTCTTCTAACAATGCCTCCTCGCCAACAAAGCCAAAAAGATTGTCCATCATCGTCTAAAACAATATTGTTGAGATTGCCACAAAAGTCGCTCATGGCTTCATCATATTCTTCGCTATCAGGAGATAACTGTACATTTTCGGCTGTTCGATTGGCAGCATCTTCAAAATACGATAATTGTCGTTGGGTGAATTTTCTAACAGGAAGGATTTTTTCAATTTCAAAAGTATCTAAGTCGATGATGATAATCTTGAAAATGAATAAGTCATTACCATTATCATCTTTCGCTATTTCTACTTTTCCCCAATAAGGCATAATCGCTTTTCCGTTTTCAGCATCTATCGTCGGGCTTTTTTTATCAAAATCTTCTAATTGAGGATAGGGTAAAATATACTTTTGGTAGGCTTCCGTTTCAAAGTTGACGGTTTCAAAATAATGTTCCCATTGATCCAGATCCCAATTTTCACCGCTTCTGTAAAAGATAAAATGATCCTTGTACTGTTCAAATAGTTGTAAAAATTGAACGGATTCAAATTCCTTATCACTTTCAACGGCTAATTTTGCTAAATCAATTTTGGCAATGTAAGTGTTAGATTCAGGACCTTCATAAGCTACATAAAAAAATTGTTGGTCTTTTGAAAGAACTCCTAGATTACAGATTTCTTTGCTAAAAGTATGCTCGTATAGTTTTTCTTTGGTGGAAGCATCAAATATCCAGACTCGTCCACACCAGTTCATTATCAAAAATCTTGTGTCTGAATAAAATTGGGAAAAAACAATGGGTTCATCACTTTTTAAGTCGATTTGCCAATAAAGATGATAATCATTTTCGTTTTTTTGTTCGATGACTTTTGCAAAGTAATTGCCGGCGACATCAATTTGTAGTCGATAATTGTTCATTGGATTTTAGTTAAAAGGGTTAATATTTTTTGTTCTATTTGAGCGTCTCTTTGTAATACTGTATGATTTGTTGAAAAACGCCCAAGATGGTTTCTAAGTCATTAAAAAAGTAGCTGCGTTTATCAACTAGTAATTCTTTTTCAGAAAGTTTTAAAAATTGCCATTCTTTTCCTGTGGTGACACATCCATAAATGACCTTAATTTCTTCCCCATATTTTTCATTATACAACAATGCTCCCAACATTTGAGCAGCACATTGAGCGATGCCTATTTCGACATCATTTTTTTTGGCTTCCACAATGGTAATAAAGGGTAAGTTAATACTCAAAGATTGGGTATCTTTGGCTAAAATGAAATCACATTCTCCTATCAGTCCTTTTTCTTTATTAGCATTCAAGGTATCACCAGAATAAATAGTGAAGAACTTTTCGTTGATTCGTCTTAGCTCCATTAAAATGGGAATGACCAACAATTCTGATTTGGCTTTTTCACTTCTTAGAGGAAGTTCTTGTGCTTCATCCAATTGAAAAGATAAACGCTCACTAGGCTTTATGGAAGGTATTTCTTCAAATAAGTCCACTAACTTATCTTGAATCCCAAATTGTGTTTTTAAGTCTTCTAAGGTAAAATCAACATAAGGCATTTTTCATCAAAAATATAGTTTTTTCAGTTTAATTCAAAACTACTGGTTCTAAGGAGTACAGACCTTTAACAACTAGCCCCGATAGTAGTGGTATGAATGCAATGGCTTGAAACCACAAGTCGAAAAGACTTGCGGTAGAAGCTTTGGCTGCATTCATAGGAACTGACTTCCGAAGGTATGTTAGGTTTTTATAAATGGTTAGAAAGTTGTATAC
>JAHDBB010000118.1 GCA_020630635.1 Chitinophagales bacterium | reverse complement strand
TTCAAGATTTAGGGTATGATATACAAACAAAACCGCAACTATGGACTTTCGACTGCGGACAATGGACTTTGAAAAATGTCCCATCGTCCGATTTACCAACAAAATTAAACCAGCAATCATTCAAATGCCAATGTTAATAAAGCTTTAAATTGTTTTGTTTACTTTTTAGGTACTCCATCAAAGAAAACCCAAAAGAGTGGACGATCTCCTCTTACCGAATTATCCTTATTATAGATAGTTTCTAAAGGAGCTAAACCTGTTATTTTACTATGCATCTTAAAATTTTGCTCATCAAAATACCAATCTTGTTTGATTCTAAATTTGGTGACGGCTGGAATATTCAAGTCATTTTGGACGGCTTGTTCTCCTGCTTCGTAACCTGTCTCATAATCAATGGTCACAATGGTATCTGTCGGATGAAAAATCTGTTGAACTGCTTTGACAGACAAGGGTTTATACGTATCATAATCATATGCTTTGGCTTCTCCAGCCTCGACTTTTTCCAAGATGGAAGTCATCAATTCTTTGGAGTTTTTGATATTTTTGATACCCGCATGAGGGTCGGTAAAATCCACCTTAAAATTGGTCTGTTTGACCCAAGTCGCCTTTTTTGTATCAAAATCTGTAGAAAGTTGGTTATTATTACACGCTCCCAACGTCAATAAAAGGGCTACCCATAAAAAAGGGACATACTTTTGATAAGTCATAGTTGATAATTTTTGTATCAAAACAAAAGCGTTTGCGACTTTATTGTTTTGTAAAAACAAATTTAAACAAGAAAAATGAATCCTTTATCTTTGTCCTTCAAAACCAATATATCTTGCAAGTAAAAATAATCAATCATTCTAACAATCCCTTGCCTTCTTATAAAACAATTGGATCGGCAGGAATGGATTTACATGCGTATTTGGATAATCCGATCACGCTTGGACCTTTGGAACGGTTTTTAGTACCAACAGGTTTGCATATTGAGTTGCCACAAGGGTATGAGGCGCAAATCCGCCCTCGCAGTGGATTAGCTGCTAAACATGGACTTACGACCCTCAATGCGCCTGGCACGATTGACTCCGATTATCGGGGAGAAATCAAGGTCTGCTTGGTCAATTTATCAAATGAGCCTTTTATAGTACAGTCGGGTGAACGGATCGCTCAAATGGTGGTGGCTCCTTATACACAGGTTGCTTGGGAAGCAGTGGAAACATTGAGTGAGACAGAAAGGGGAAGTGGTGGTTTTGGACATACTGGGAAGTGATTTTGGTGACAAGTGAGGGTGATAGGTGACTTGTGATTTTGGGACGATGGGACGTTGTGGTTCATTTCGTGGTTTTGGGACGATGGGACGTTTTTTAAATGGGACGACGGGACGTTGTGGTTCATTTTGTGGTTTTGGGACGATGGGGCGTTTTGTGGTTCTTGACTTGCTTAGGGACGACGGGGCATTTTAGAATTCAAGACAAGCGTATTCGATTTTTACAAATATAAGCGTCCCCTTACGTCCCTTCGTCCCAACATGTAAAAACTGGATAGTCCGTCACTTTTACCATTACTAAGAAGTACTTTCCATGACCAACTAGACCCGATAGAAGTGGTATCACCAACGTGATTGGGCTAAAGGGTTCGGGCGGCTTGGTGATAAGAACGGATAGCGGGGAGACCCGTAACGACGAAGCAATTTTCCGTTCTCTCCTAATAAAATATATTACTTAAAACAAAGAAAATTTTTATATGAATATTGTGATTCCTATGGCGGGACGAGGTTCTCGCTTACGTCCTCATACGCTTACTGTTCCAAAACCATTGGTGCCGGTAGCAGGTAAACCGATTGTACAGCGATTGGTCGAAGATATTACGAAAATGTGCGATGAGCCTGTCGAAAATATTGGCTTCATCATTGGGGACTTTGGAGAACAGGTAGAAAAAGACCTTCAAGAAATTGCAACCAAAGCAGGAGCAAAAGGACATATTTTCCACCAAGATAAACCTTTAGGAACAGCGCATGCAGTAGGTTGTGCGGCTCCTTTGTTGGAAGGAAAAACCGTCATTGCTTTTGCTGATACGCTTTTTAAAGCCAACTTTCAAATTGACTCCTCGCATGATGGATTGATCTATGTACATCGGGTAGAAGACCCTTCGGCTTTTGGGGTTGTCAAATTAGACGAAAATGGTTATATTACTGATTTCGTAGAAAAACCAGCAGAGTTTGTAAGCGACTTGGCGATTATTGGTATCTATTTTATCAAAAAAGGCGAAAATCTCAAACACGAAATCGAGCAATTGATTGCTAATAATCGACTGGTCAAAGGAGAATATCAGCTAACAGAAGCTTTGGAGAATTTGAAAAGTAATGGAACCAACTTTGTAACGGGAAAAGTGGAAGAGTGGTTAGATTGCGGAAATAAAAATGCAACGGTCTATACGAATCAACGTATTTTAGAGTTAAAAAGAGATGAGTTGGCTTATGCTAAAAATGAGACTCATCAAAATGCAGTCATTATTCCGCCTTGCTTTATTGGTGACAATGTACTCCTTGATAATGTCGTCATTGGTCCGCATGTTTCAGTCGGTCACAATAGCAAAATTAGCAATGCCGTGATTCAAAATACCATCATTCAAAACGACAGTACTTTAGAAAATTTGGTTTTGGAAAACTCAATGATTGGTAATAACGTTAAATTAACAGGAAAAAAAGAACAATGGAGTTTGGGAGATTTTTCCGTGATTGACTAAGGAGTCTAATTAATTTTCCCATATTCTATTCTCAAAAAAATAATTTATGCAGTATCTCAATTTCATAAAACTCTCATGTTGTGTGTTGTTCTTGACACTTTTTCTATCCAATGATGTGTGGGCGCAAAAGAAAAAGAAGGATAAAAAGGGAAAAGACAAGGTGGTTAATACCGCAGAGTTTGACCGTGATTTTTTGGCAGCAAGTAAGGAAAAGATTTTGGGAAATGAGAAAAAAGCCAAAGACCTATTTTTGAAGTGTTTGGAAAAAGATGGAAATAATGATGCTGTGTTGTACGAATTGGCACGGATCTATTACGAAGAACGCAATCTTGCAGAAGCACTTCCGTATTCTGAAAAAGCGGCTAACTTAGATAAAAACAATAAGTGGTATCAATATCTTTATGCTGAATTGTTGGCAAAAGATAACCAATTTGATAAAGCAGCATTGGTGTATCAAGATTTGCTCAAAAAGTCGCCCAATGATATGGACCTTTATTTAGATCACGCCTATATGTTGCGTCTTGGAGGAGACTATAAAGGGGCGATAAAAGTCTTGGATGATTTAGAAAAGCAAATTGGAGTGGATGAACTGATTGTGTTGGAAAAACAAAAGCTATATATTCAACTCAATAAGGTAGAAGAAGCTGCCAATGAGGTGCAAAAATTGATAGATGCGTTTCCTAATGAAAATCGTTTTTATCATTTAAAAGCAGACTTGTATTCTGCCAATAGTCAACCTGACAAAGCTTTTGCTATTTATAAAGACTTATTGGAAAAAGATCCCCAAGATCCACATGCTCGCTTAGCACTTGCTAATCATTATCGCCAAAATGGAGACAAAGCAAAAGGGTTAGAGGAGTTAAAGGAAGCCTTCAGAAATAAAGAGTTAGACCTTGATCCCAAAATCCAAATTCTTATCAATAATTTGGGATTATTTGAAGCAGAAGCAAATCAAAGTACCATTCAAGAATCTTTGGAATTGACGGATATGCTGGTGGAAGCACATCCTAAAAGCGCACAGGTTCATGCCATCAAAGGCGACCTTTTGTTGAGAATGGATAAGAAGGAAGCGTCCATGAATGCTTTCCAAAAATCACTAGATATAGATGGCAGTAAGTTTGAGGTTTGGCAACAGCTTTTCGTACTTCAAAGTGAATTAGGCAAACTTGATGAAATGATTGCATCAACGAATAAAGCGAAAGAAGTTTTTCCCAATCAATCTTTGGTTTATTACTTCAATGGTTTTGCACACAACCGTTTGGACAATCAAGAGAAAGCCATTAAGTCTTTGAAAAAAGCCATTTTAATTGGATCAGACAACGACCTTTTGATGTCTGAAATGCACTCGCAATTGGCGGATGTTTACAACAGCAAAAAGGAATATGAAAAGTCGGATGAAAATTTTGACAAGGCATTAGAATTTGATCCAAACAATCCATTGGTTTTAAACAACTATAGTTATTATTTGTCTTTAAGAGACGAGAACTTAGAAAAGGCGGCAGAGATGTCTAAACGCTCCAATGAGCTAGAGCCAGATAATTCCTCTTTCTTGGATACATACGGTTGGATTTTGTATCGCCTTCAACGTTTTGATGAAGCAAAAGAATGGACCGAAAAGTCAATGGCGAAAGGTGGAGATACCCGACCTGTTATTTTAGATCACTATGGCGATATTTTGTATCGTTTGAATCAAGTAGATAAGGCGGTTGAGTTTTGGAAAAAGGCTAAGTTGTTGGGTTTAAACACAGATGTGATAGATCGTAAGATAGCGGATAAGAAGGTGTATGAGTAGTTAGTCCATAGTCGCTTAGTCGATGGTCCATTGTACGGTTCATTTCGTGATTTTTCTTTTTAGGAGCGAAAGGTTCAGTGCGCTGTCGTTATAGAAAGTCCCGCTATACGTTCTTACCACCCTTGTAGAGCAAATTCATGAATTTGCTCTACAAGGGTGATACCACTACTATCGGGGCTAGATCGTTGAGGTAAAGAATGTACAGTTTCTGAACTGTTTTAGAATTTAGAAATTAAAAATTAGAATTTAATTCATTCAGGTCTATTTTGGCAAGGTCTCCACTTCTATCTATCTTAATCATTTCAAACAATCCAAAGCTTTTGAATACTTCCAAAAACATCCTATTGCTCTTATGCCTCGTTTTCTGCTTTTCTTCCTGTAAAACCCTCAAGATGGGAAAAGGGAAAAAAGCCAAAAAATTGAGTGCTGATTTTTTGATGGAAAATGTCCAACAAAATAGTTTTCAACCCGAATGGTTTGCCGCCAAAGCAAAGATCAAGTTTCGTGAAAATGATGGAGGTGCTACTTCTTTCAATGTAGATATTCGGATGAAAAAAGACAGCCTCATTTGGTTATCAGCGACTCCCACCTTTATCAAAATGGAAGTAGCTCGTGCAGTTATTACCCCTCAACAAGTCCAAGTGATAGACCGTTTCAACAAGCATTATTACGACAAAGACTTCAGCTTTTTTGAGCAATATATTGACTATCCTTTGGATTTTGAGACTTTACAAAACCTCATTTACGGACAAGTTTGGAATCGAACCCAATTCAAGGAAGTCCGTCCTTTAGACAATCAATATCATTTAGAATCAGAGGATTGTACCCTATTTATTGACAGCGAAAACTTTTCCATCATTCAAATGATTATGGAGGATGTCCAATACAACCGTTCATTGATTGCCAACTTTGAAGAATACCAAGAGATTGAAGGAGATAACTTTTCCAATAAACGCAACTATCTAATGAAGGCTGACGATAGTTACAACATCAATATTCTATTCTCCAAAATCAAGGCAAACGAAATGCTTAACTTTCCTTTCAAAGTCAGCAGCAAATATAAAAAGGTAAAATAATTCGATCCTACCTCTTTACAAATTATGAATCAACCGCTATGTCTTTTTTGAAGAACATAACATTTACGACCATTATTCTTTGCATCTTCTTTTGTGCAAGTCTAAATGTATTGGCACAGTCAGATGTCAAAAAATTAGAAAAGAAAAAGGAACAGCTTAATGAAGAACTCAAACTCACCAATCAACTTTTAAAAGAAACTTCCTCTGAACGCAAGAACTCTCTTAACGAATTAACTATTTTAGAAGAACAATTGACAACGAGGGAAGAATTACTCAAAACGCTCAAAAAACAGGTTGTTTTAGTAGATGACAATATTGTAAGATTACAAAAAGATATTGAAGTCAAAAAGAAGGAGTTAGAAGCAGAAAAAAAGGAATATGCTAAAATGATTAACTATGCTTATCGCTCTCGTGGCAGCAATAGTTTATTGGTTTTTTTATTAGCTTCCGAATCATTTAACGATGCCTACCGTCGTCTCCGCTATATCAAAGAATACAACGATTATAGGGTCAATCAAGTAGGCAAAATCCAAGCACAAACGGATAGTGTTGAAGCAAAGATCAATACTTTAAATGAGGAGAAAATAGAAAAAGAAAACTTAGCAAAGGAAGAAGAAATTACGAAAGATAAATTACTAAAAGAGAAAAAAATCAAAAGTGTCATCGTCTTTGATTTACAACAAAAAGAATCTGAATTAGAAGATGAGTTAGATCAGAAACAAGTGGCATTAAGTTCGTTAGAAAGTGAAATTACTTCGATTATTGAAGCGGCTTTAAAAAAGAAAAAAGCGGAAGAAGTGGCAGCAGAGAAAGCCGCCATTGCTGCTAAACGCAAGGCAGAAAAAGCCGCTAAAAAGTCGAAAAAAAGTACCCCTCCTAAACCTGCAGAAGTTGCTAAAAAAACGCCTGAAGTGGATAAACTTTCCACCAGTTTTGCCAGCAATAAAGGGAAACTTCCTTGGCCTGTTTCACAAGGTATCATTACAGGAAAGTTTGGAACCAGCGAGCATTCATCGGTAAGTAATGTCAAAATCAATAATACAGGAATTGATATTTCGACCAAGAAAAATTCAGAGGTTCGAGCTGTTTTTGATGGTGAAGTGACCAATATCATCTTTAGTCCTGTTTTCCAAAATGCCATCATTGTCAAACACGGTAATTACTTTTCGGTTTATTCTAATCTCAAAACGGTTAGTGTCAGTAAGGGTGAACAAATCAAAACAAAGCAGGTGATTGGTACGGTGAGTACGGCTGCTGGTAAGACAGAGGTGCATTTTGAGATTTGGAAGGAAACAACTAAGTTGAATCCTGCTTATTGGTTGGCCAAAAGATAGTTGTTTTATGACAGGTGTTTTTTTCTGTTCACTTTTTGATTCTTTCTTTTTTTAGGAGAGAACGGCTGGTCTTTCATCGTCACAGAAAGTCCCGCTATCCATTCTTATCACCAAGCTGCCCGAACC
Source organism: Chitinophagales bacterium (assembly GCA_020630635.1). Classification (GTDB taxonomy): domain Bacteria; phylum Bacteroidota; class Bacteroidia; order Chitinophagales; family UBA2359; genus JAHDBB01. Next base: position 6,235 of record JAHDBB010000118.1, on the reverse strand, counting down.
CTTTTGCCTACACTCTTTGGTGATATCATTCCTATCGGGTCTAGTTCGTTGAGGTCTTAACCGATAGTAACTGAACCGTTTGGCTATCCATCTAAGCTGACCAATTTGCCTTTATTATATCTAAAGAAAGGGTAAGTCGTTTCAATCGGATTGCTAACCAAGTAGTGAAGGGCGCAATCCGATTGATTTATATTAATGGACTCCTTTCTCTTTATCAATCGGATTGCCTCTACTTGGTGTGGGTAGCAATCCGATTGAAGCGATACATTTTTTCTTTGATTTAAAATGGGGCAATAATGGTGGCAACTTTAGGAGTAGTCAATTGCTTTAGAACTTACCTATTTTATAAAAACTTAGGAATGGTTTAGAAATAAAGTGTGCAAGTTAACCAAAGAGATTTTTCAATTCTATAAGGCAAAAAATGAAGCGATAGCAGGGCTATCGTGAGGCTTTTTAACGTTATAGATTGGAAAATATCGAAGGTTAGTTGTACATGTTATTTTTTCACCATTCCTCATATCTTACTATTGTGCAGTTATTACCAGATGATTTAGAAAAGTATGTGCAAACACATACATCGGCTGAAAGTCCGCTTTTACACCAAATCCATCGAGAAACATACATGCAGGTTTTATATCCTATCATGTTAAGTGGACCGGTTCAAGGACAGTTTTTAAAGATGCAGAGTATCATGATGCGTCCTAAAAATATCTTAGAAATCGGGACTTTTACAGGATATTCGACCCTTTGCTTAGTCGAAGGCTTACAAGAAGGTGGCAAACTCTATACCATTGACATCAATGAAGAGTTGGAAACTCGTGTGAGAGGCTATTTTGAAGCCGCAGGACATGCCGATAAAATTGACTTTCGTATTGGGGATGCACTTGAAATCATTCCAACCATCGACGCAACCTTTGATTTAGTCTTTTTGGATGCCGACAAAATCAATTATTCTAACTACTATGACTTAGTTTTTGACAAATTGAGCAAAAATGGCATCATATTGGCAGATAATGTCTTGTGGGATGGGAAAGTGGTACAGTCGCCACCGCATGATGAGGATACAGAAGCCTTGATAGAATTTAGCAAAATGGTGCAAAATGATAAGAGGGTTGAAAATGTGTTGTTGCCCATTCGAGATGGAGTGATGATGATACGGAAGTTGTAAGAGTGACTGGTGACTGGTGATGACTAGCTTTGTATCAGCTAATAAGAAGTACTGTCCATAACGATCTAGACCTGATAGAAGTGGTATTCGTGTAGCAGCGTTGGCTTAGCAAAACCTAGCCACACGAATAAGAACGGATAGCAGGGAGACCCATAACGACGAAGCAATAGACCTTCTCTCCTAAAAAGTATAAAACAACCAACAGAAATGTGATTTTTAGGGATAAATTGAAACGCTTTGGAGCAGAAAAACGTAGATTCCAAAGACTATTTGCCCATAATTATGTTAATGGGTGACTAATTTTTGAGAAAATGAAGGATTTGGGTTATTTTAGAAAAACTTTCCTCCCGGTGCTTATTGAGAAAACTAAGAAAATGAAGCTATTGAAAATCAATGCCTTAGCCTTGTTACTTGGGATTTTGAGTTGTGTATTATGGACAACTGATGTCGGTGCAACTGATGTAGAATCATCGGTACGGGCATATATTGCACAGTATCAAGATTTGGCGATTGAAGAAAGCGAATATAGCGGCGTTCCAGTAAGTATCAAATTGGCTCAAGCCATTATTGAATCTCGTTTTGGAACCAGTGGATTGGCGGTACAAGGTAAAAATCATTTTGGTATCAAGTGTAAAAAAGATTGGAAAGGAGAAAAGGTCTTAGCAGATGATGATACACCCAATGAGTGTTTTAGAAAATATGACTCCGTAGCAGACTCTTTTAGAGATCATTCTGACTTTTTAAGGTATCATCGTCTGGGCTTTTATGACCATCTTTTTGAGTTAGACATAAAAGATTATAAAGCTTGGGCAGTTGGGCTACAAAAAGCAGGATATGCTTCTACAGACTACTATGCACAAAGTTTGGTTTTTGTTATAGAAAAATATGAATTATATTTGTTTGATAATTCCACCAAAGGCTGGACCAATCCCGATTTTGATTACTCTATCTTAGATAAAAAATCGCCTTATCGAGGAAGTAAAAAGAAAGAAAAGAAGCCAGATGTCAAAATCCATACGGTCAAGCAAGGAGAAACGATGGAAATCATCGCCAAGCGTTACAGGGTTAATTTAGAACAACTATATACTTACAATAAGTTGATTTGGGGAAGTCAACCTGCTGTGGGGGCAAGGTTGTATCTCAATAAGCCTGCTTATCAACCGCCGCCTTTGAACCGAGTGAATTATAAACGTTATCGCCCTATATACAATGGAAAAATGAGTTGGTCAGAGGATCAATAAAAACACTTTTTTCTCCCAAAGTTCTACATTTAGTTAAGGATTTATTTACTTTACCACTTAATAAACAAGAAAGAGGAAGATTTAAGGTCTTCATTGGACTTGTTTATCTATTTATATACTACTCAACATCCGCTATAAATGAGAACTACCAAAAACAAATACTCCTTACTCGTTTGCTTAGTTGTTCTATTTCTATCCATTAGCCCATTAGAGGCACAGACCCAACAAGTAACCCACCAATTAGCAATCGACTACATTTTACAGCACAAAGAACTGGCAGTCAAAGAAATGCATCGTACGGGCATTCCAGCTAGTATTACCTTAGCACAAGGCATGTTGGAATCTAATTTTGGAAGAAGCCGTTTAGCTGTCTTAGCCAATAATCATTTTGGAGCCAAATGTCACAATACATGGAAAGGACCAGGTATCAGTCATGATGATGATGCACCTGGAGAGTGTTTTAGAAAATACCATGATGTTTATCAGTCATATATAGACCATTCTCATATTTTAGCCAAAAAACGCTATCAATTCTTATACAATCTCTCCCTATACGATTATAAATCTTGGGCGCATGGCTTGAAAAAAGCAGGATATGCAACAGACCCTTATTATGCATTTAAGCTGATTGGGTATATAGAGCGTTACTCTTTATATGTTTATGATCGCTTGCCCAATACAGAAGAAGAAAAAGCCAATTATAACTTTGTCTTTACGCAATTGGAGAAAAAAGATATGCCCGATTCTATAGAATCTAGTGAATTGGCTCTGGAAGTTGCCCCCAATCCTACTCGAAAAATACCTTTGCGATTTCCGCCCCATTTGATCAATACAGTAGAAAGAACACCACTTGTTTTACAAGAACCTGAAAAAATTAATGGAGCCAAAGCATTAACTTATACAGTCGATGTGATGCCCGTTCAAATTTCCGAAAATTACAATATTGGATTAGATGATTTATTGGCACTCAATGATATGAACAATCATGAAGTAATTCCTGCTTTTACACCTATATACATTAGCAAACGAAAAAAGAAGGCAGATCGTAAAAACAGAAAGCATCAAGTAAAATATGGTGAAAGAATGCATGAAATAGCACTAGCTTATGGAATAAAGCTAGAAGAGTTATATCGTCTCAATCGAATGAACAAGGGGGCAGAACCAGAAGAAGGAGTCGTATTGGCTCTACGAAAAATGATCCCTTATGAACCTACTCTATATAATCCTGAAAAATTTAATGAAATAACAGAAGAGGTTTTTGTTTGGACTCCACCTAAAAAGGAAAATTTTCTAAAAAATATCGTGCAAATAATCGAAGATAATACCGAAAATGAGAACTATGGAGACGCACCTTTAAAGCAGATGTTAATGGCCGCAGATGAAGTCAACAAACCCGATAATTGGGCAAATTCTTTTAGAAATAATCGAACAGTAAATACGACTAATACAAGCGTTCCAACAATTGTTTCTACACCCAAAGCTGCCGAAAAACCCAAGTATGTATATCATACGGTCAAGGCAGGCGAAACGCTCTATCGTCTATCAGTGAACTACAATGTGAGCATAGAACAACTCAAAAAGCTTAATCGTCTGCAATCCAATACAATTTATGTAGGAACAAGATTAAGAATTTTTTAAATATATTGAAAATATTTTTATGAACTTTATTGTATAGTTTAATTTGTTGATAATCAATTGATTTTAAGATTTTCGATTGAAAAAAATAAAGAATAAAAACCGTTTAAACGTCTCCGTTTAAACGGTTTTTTTTATTTGGCATCTAATTTGTTATGAAAAAATTGACCAAGTTATTGTTATTTTTTATCATTAAATCAAAAGTTATGCGCCAATTAACTAGCACTACCTTTGCTGTGCTTATGCTCTTATTTTGTACAGCATTTACTGGTCTCGAAGCGAACAACACGACCAAAAATTTTGCCTCAGTAGAAGATTATATCCAACAACACAAAGACTATGCAGTCAGTGAAATGCATCGTATGCGTGTTCCTGCCAGTATTACTTTAGCTCAAGCCATTTTAGAATCCAGTTTTGGTAATAGCTACCTTGCTGTTCATGCCAACAATCATTTTGGGATCAAATGTCATGAGTGGGTAGGTGATAAAGTCTATAAAGATGATGATGCCAAAAACGAATGCTTTAGAAGCTATGGAAGTGTTTATGAGTCCTTTGTCGATCATTCCGAATTTTTAGGAAAAACACGTTATGCGCCTCTTCATGAATTGGAGCTTAATGATTACAAAGGTTGGGCAAAAGGTTTGCGAAAAGCGGGTTATGCTACCAACCCCGAATATGCGGAAAAGTTAATTACGGTTGTTGAACGTTATAACTTGAGTCAATATGATTTACAATCTCAATCACCGATGATTGTGAGTAAAAATACAAGAGAAGTTTATGAAAAGCCTGCGACTTCACGTTACCAAACAGATCGTGATCGTTGGGAAAGAAACAAACGAAGCAAAAAGAAAAGAGGTAAAAAGTCTGGTTTGAATATGTCTTTGCCCAAGTTTGGAAAAAAAACAAGTACTGGACGTAGAGGCGAGGTATTTTATTACAATCGCATCAAAACAGTTGTAACGACTAAAGACGCAACTCCAAAATCTTTGGCAAGAAAATATACCATGCCTATTGATAAATTTTGTAAGTACAATGACTTCGTAGAAGACCAAGTGATTCCAGCAGATACCAAAGTATATTTACAAAGCAAAAGAAATCAAGGACCTTTCAAGATCAAAACCCACAAAGTTAAAATTGGCGAAACCATCAAAGATATTGCACAGGAATATGGCATCAAAGAGGATAAATTGTACAAGAGAAATTATTTACGCCCAGGCCAACGACCTGCACCAGGAGAGATGATTTATCTTCGTGGCAAAGCTCCTCGCCCTCCCAAGTTAGTAACTTCTTTTTATACACCTAACAATCAGCCTCGTACACCTGATCATGGCGATGAGTTGCCTACTTACGAAAGACCCAAAACACCTGCTCCTACTAAGCCTAAAGTAGATGTCGTAAAAAAGGTAGAAGAAGTGGAAACAGAGGTGGATCATATCGAAGAGTCTTATATTCCTGATGATTTGATCAAAGAAGAAGATGTGGAGACGACCCCGACGATTTTTGATGTAGAAGAAGAAGGAATTGTGCCAGAAGTGCCTAAAGTGGTCAAGACAAAGCCAACTGCCCCAAAGGTGACAACTCCTAAGGTAACTGTCCCAAAAACGACTAAACCAGCCGTCAAAAAGACCGTTCCAAAAATAAATTCTGAAAAAATAGTGACTTCTTCGACTTATGTTGTTCAAAAGGGCGATACGCTTTACAGCATTAGCAAAAAAACAGGTAAAACTGTAGAGCAAATCAAAAAGATGAATAGTTTGGATTCTAATGTTATTAAGTTGGGACAAAAACTTATCATCAATCCTTAAAACTTCAATCATCTCTGAGTCTTAGTTATGAAGAAGACTCAATAGATACGAAATACTTACACCCTTTATAATAAAAAGCCATCCTCGTTAGTGCAACTAATTGGGGACGGCTTTTTTTATTATTTGTTTTCTTTTTTAGGAGCGAAAGGTTCGTCTTTCATCGTGCAGGAAAGTCCCGCTATCCGTTCTTATTCGTGTTGCCAACGTTTTACAAAGCCAACGCTGCATACACGAATACCACTACTATCGGGGCTAGTTGGTTAAGGACACAACCTGAGTATAAGGGGCGAAAGTGACGATGTGACGCAAGGGGACGCTTGCTTTATAAAAATTGAATGAATTTACCTTGCATAAAAAACGGGCGAACCGTCTAAAGTTGCCAATTA
>JAHDBB010000724.1 GCA_020630635.1 Chitinophagales bacterium | reverse complement strand
ATAGCAACTAAAAATTAGAATTTAATTCATTTGGGGCTATTTTGCAGAGTCTCCAATTCTATTCATCCAGGATTTTAACCAATTACCATTTATTAAGAAAAAATTAATGCGAAAAATATTGATAACGGGTGGTGCTGGCTTTATAGCCAGTTCTTTAGCGGATACGTTGGTCAAAGACCCTAAAAATTTTGTCGTAATCGTCGATAATCTGTTGACTGGTAAAAAAGCGAATCTTCCTTCAACAGAATATACCAATTGGAAATTCATTCGTTGTGATGTCAATAAGATGGAAGACATCCAAGCCGTGATGGTTTCTTATTCTTTTGATTATGTATTTCATTATGCAGCCGTTGTAGGTGTCCAAAGAACTCTAAACGCTCCTATCTTGGTACTGGACGATATAGATGGCATCAAAAATATTTTGAGCCTTTGTAAAAATACGGGAGTCAAACGCATCTTTTATGCTTCTTCATCAGAAGTATATGGAGAGACTGTTCGTTTTCCACAAGATGAGTTCAACACGCCTCTCAATTCTCGCCTTCCTTATGCCGTTGTCAAAAATGCGGGCGAAGCTTTTTGCCGTTCTTTTCAACAAGAATACGACTTAGACTACACCATCTTTCGCTTCTTCAATACCTATGGTCCCAAACAAAGTACTGATTTTGTGATGTCCAAGTTTTTGCGAATGGCGATTAACAATGAACCCATTACTATTTATGGAGATGGTTTGCAAAGTCGTACTTTTTGCTACATTGATGACAACATTGAGTCAAGTCTAAACGCTTTTCAAAATCATAGCCATGTCAACGATGTTTTGAATATTGGTAGCGATGTAGAAACAACAGTTTTAGAACTGGCTCAAACCATCATTCGCCTAACAGAATCTAATTCTAAAATTGTGCATTTACCACCATTGAAAGAAGGCGATATGCGCCGAAGGCTACCCAATGCTGATAAAATGAAAACACTATTGGGTCGTCCTCAAATTACATTGGAGGAAGGTATCTTAAAACTATTAGCTTATAAACAATTAGTATAATGCCCAAAATTTTAGTAACTGGTGGCTGTGGATATATTGGCTCTCATACCCTTGTGGATTTGATTGATAATGGTTATGAAGTGGTATCAGTAGATGACAACTCTCGTTCTTCTACAGATGTCTTACAACATATCGAAAGCATCACAGGCAAAAGCGTTCATAACTATGCCGTAAATCTTTGCAACTTTGAACAAACGCAGCAAATATTCCAAGATCATTTAGACCTTGAAGGCATCATTCATTTTGCGGCTTACAAAACGGTTCCTGAATCGGTAGATCAACCGCTTTTGTATTATCGCAATAATATGAACTCCTTGTTTAATTTATTGGAATTGACCGAAAAGTATAAGGTAAAGAATTTTATTTTTTCTTCCTCTTGTTCGGTTTACGGAGAAGTTAGTGAATTGCCTGTAACGGAAAAAACTCGTTTGACAAGAACCAAATCGCCTTATGGAAATACGAAAAAAGTAGGTGAAGAAGTCATTGAGGATTTTTCTCAAATTAGTCAAAGTAAGTTTATTGCCCTTCGTTATTTTAATCCGATTGGGGCGCATCCTTCGGCTAAAATGGGAGAAACGCCTTTTTTGCCTCCACAAAATTTAATGCCTATTTTGACGGAAGTGGCTTCGGGTAAACGAGAAAAAATCATGGTGTTTGGTGATGATTATGATACCCGTGATGGTTCTTGCATTCGGGACTATATCCATATTATGGACATTGCTCATGCACATACTTTGGCATTGAAATATTTGTTTGAAAATCCTGATACTCAAGCGTATGATGTACTCAATATTGGGTCGGGTGAAGGAGTGACTGTTTTGGAAATGTTGGATGCTTTTGAGAAGGCTACGGGTCAAAAGTTGAATTATGAATTGGCACCTCGTCGGGCGGGTGATGTCGCTGCGATCTATGCTAATAATGATAAGATTAAGGACAAAATCGGCTGGTCGCCTCAGTATTCTTTGGAGGATATGATGCGGAGTGCTTGGGCGTGGGAGAAGAGATAAGTGACTGGTGACTGGTGACTGGTGACTGGTGACTGGTGACTGGTGACTGGTGAC
>JAHDBB010000117.1:9441-13335 GCA_020630635.1 Chitinophagales bacterium | reverse complement strand
TTATTTAATCAATTCTTGGCGATTGATATATTCTAAATTGTGCTTGTGCTTTTTTAAGAATTTTTTCATATTGATGACTTGGTAGGACTTGAAACCTGTATTGGTATCTGTTCCAGAAGTACCACCTTCGTCATGGTAAACGATGCTATAAGGTGTAACGATGGTTTGCAGACCATGTTCCCAAGAAGTGTAGCTGTAGTCGCTGTCCTCACAGTAACAAGGGTGAAAATCTTCGTCAAAAACACCGATTTTATTGATGGTGCTGCGCTTGATGTACATCGAACAACCCGACACATAACCCGCTGTTTTGATCTCACAATATTGAGGATCATTGGCATCTTCCCACTTGCCTCGATTGCGTCCTGTACCATCAGGATATAACTCTGACCCAAATTCTTGAAGTACCCCATCAGGATACAGCAACTTGGAACCAGCAATACCGTAGTGCTTAGAACTATAAGCCGCCTTACAAAGAGCCGTTAGCCAATTTTCAGTAACATAAGTATCGTTATTCAATAAGATTGCGTCGCCTTCGGGGAACATTTCCATCATCCGATTATTGGGCAGTACAAATACGTCGTTGGTCTCCGATAAAATAGGAATGATGTTGGGATTGATGGCAGCAGCGGCTTTGAGATACTCTTGCGTTCCGTCTTCACAACCATTGGAATGAACCAAAATCTTGTAGTTGGGATAGGCGGTATTGCCTTCGATAGACTCAATGCATCTTTGTAATAAACCTAAACGATTCCAAGTGACAATGCAAATGCTGACAGGCGGTAAGAAGGAATCTATCATGCTTTGTTTGACTGTATCTGCTCCAACCAATTGATCTAGCTTATGTTGGGCTTTTTGCGTCATGCTTTCCAAGTCATATTCTCGTCTCATTGCCTTTATCACTCGTTCTGCCAAGTCCTCTGAACTTTCGGCAATCAATCCATCTATCCCATCTTGTAAAGCGATGCCTTCATTGCCAATGGCATTGGTGACAACAGGTTTCATATACGAAATAGACTCGCATATTTTGCCCTTGATTCCTGCACCAGCCAACAGCGGTGAAACAGTAATAAACGTGTCTTCGTACAAGGCATCCATATCTTCTTCCTCGATAAAGCCTCTAAATTCTACGCCATCCAAATCGCCTAAACGCACAATTTCTTCGGGAGCTTTGGAACCTGCAATAATGACTTTGGCATCGGGAATGCTTTGGCGAACAATTGGCAAAATCTCATGCACCAATTTTTTAACGGCTGAAATATTGGGGTAGTGATTGTATCCACCAATGAATAAAATATTGTTGTTATTGGAATCTTGATAGGTCGTTTTAGTTGGATTGTGAATATTGGAAACGACTCGAATATCGGCATTCGGTACTTCTTTTAAAACAGCGTCTCCATCATTGGCTGTCACCGTCCAAACAATATCGGCATTTCGACAGACTTCGACTTCTCTTGCTTTATTTTCTCGGACTTTTTTCTCATCAATGGCATCCCATAAACCCAAAGAGCGTTCTTCTCGTACCCAATGTACATCTACTGTATCGACAACAATCTTGGCAAAAGGGTAAAACTCTTTGAATTTGATAGAATCGAAATAGGTATAATACCAAGCATAAATAATGACATCGACTTTGGGTATGATTTGTCGGACTTCTTCATGAGAGGATGTTTGCAACACTTTGACCCCTCGTTTGGTCAATTCATTGATGTACTTCAACGGTCTTTCACCCATCGTAAATGCATACACTTCACATTCTTCTGCCATCAATTCCAGCATACGAGTCGCTCGTTTGCCTCCACTCGAAGTATCATAGTCGGGCAAGTGTGGAGAAATGTATAAAATGACTTGTTTGCGTTGTCCTTTAAAGGAAGTCGTTTGTGGTTGTTTGTTTTGTGGGTCTTCTGAAACGGTAACACTCAATGCCTCTATTTTAGGTAAGGGTGGCAGCGTATGGGCATTGGGTTGTTGTAAGATTTTTTGTTGCAAAGCAGGATCTAAAGAAGCCGCTTCTGCATTGTTTTGCAATCCCAACTTTTTCTGAAAATTGTTGAAAATTTGGCGAGGTGGTTCTTTGCCGATCGCATTTCTAAGCGTCTTGATATTGTCGCCATTGATGTTTTTGACCAACTTCGCAGGTTTGCTGGCTCCTGTACTCATCATTTGCCACCACAACCACCATCGTGTTTGATTGGCAGGCTTGTCACCGTTCAATTGATCGTGTGTCCATCTCAATGGTTTGGTCAATCCCCATCCTAAACGAGTACTTAAAGCACTTTTCAAGTCCTCAATATATTGTTCTTGGGCATTGAAGGCATGTTGCATCTCCAACAAAATTTGTTCTCGTTCTTCCAAAAATTGTTTGAGTTGAGTTTGATAAGCTTCTTGTTGTTGAATGTGTTGGTTGCTGGCTTCTAATTGAGCTTGATGTTGTTGGATGTGGGTTTGTAATTCGCTAATTTCAGTATCTTTAGAAACTAAAGTATTTTGATAAGTTTGTAGTCGGTCTTCTTTGATGTGTAAATCTGTTCGTTGATTTCTCAATTCGGCTTCTTTGACTTGTAGATTGGCTCGTTGATTTCTCAATTCAGATTCTTTTCCTTGTAAATGCGTTCTTTGATTTTTAAGTTCTATTTCACTTGTTTGCAAATTAACTCGTTGCTCTTCCAACTGTTGCATTTGCATCATAATCGTACTTTGAAGCTGTTGTTCATTTTCTTCAAAAAGATTGATTTGTTTTTGGAAGGCTTTGTTTTTGATTTGTTGTTTGGCTAACTCGTTTTTAGCTTCTCGACACTGCTTTTGACTTTGCTTTAAAAGTTGTTGTTGTTCTTTTAGAGAAACTTCTTTTTCGTCTATCAATAATTGAGACTTTCGTTGCTGTTGTGCCACTATTTGTTGGACCTCATAGTTACTTTCGATGAGTGTTGTTTCTGTGGCTTTCAGACTTTCCGACAGTTGTTGTACTTGTTCTTCTTTGGCTTGAAGTTGTTGGGCTAACTCTTGATTTCTTTCCAACGTCATTTCTAGCTTGGCTTCTTTTGTGGCTAACAAACGTTCTTTTTCAAAGGCTTTTTCTAATAACTGATTAAGTTGGGCTTCTTTTTCTTTTAAAAGCTGATCTTTCCATTTTTCTCGTTCTAAAATCAGTTCTATTTTTTGTTCTTTTTCACTCAACAAAGCTTTTTGAAGATGATTGTTTTCGGTAAGATTGAGTAAGTTGGTATCTTTTGCTTGTTGCAAATTGGCTTGAAGAGATTGTTGTTTTTCGACTTCCAGCATGAGTTGTTTTTCCTGTAATTGTTTTTCGTTTTTCATTTGTTCGTCTTTTTCATTCAAAAGCTGTTGTTGTTTTTGAATTTGCTGTTCTTGACCATCAATTTGTCCCTGACGATATTGGGCAATAAAGGTTTGTGCTTGTTCTTGAATAGCCAAAAACTTCAAATCCATTTCAACACCAACAACCTCTTGCTTAGGGAACGGATTGTTTAAATAAAAGTGTGGTTGATGTGTATCAAATAAAAAAGTGTTTGCTTGTTCTTCAATGGCGTTGGCTGTCAAACGAGCATTGACCGACTTACCATTGGCTAGTTTTATGTTGGTTCGATATACTTTAATTTTTGCAGGACAATTAATGGGAGTCAATCGCACATTCGTCAGCAATTGTTTTTCCCACTCAAAAGTAATATAATCGGAATCAGGTGTAATGGGTTTTCTTAAAGATAAATCCTCCTCGTATTGTCCTTCTTTTTCTATATTCAATCGAGTATGATAGTTGCCTGAACTTTGGTATTGTTGAGCATACAGATAGGCTTTTTGCAAATCTTGATTATAGAATAAATGCACATTATCATAATACTGTTTTCTTAGCTTATCTATTTTTGTCAAGATTTTTTT
>JAHDBB010000117.1:6093-9341 GCA_020630635.1 Chitinophagales bacterium | reverse complement strand
ACGAGGCAAATTTCGGCTTCCATATTCGGCATTAAACAAATGATTGAGCCAAAGGATAAAGGATTTTTCCAAAGAAAACTTATTGCGTTTTTGCAAAGAAAGGGCAACTTCCAAAGGCGGACGATTGGCTATAATCACTTTGGGTGCAATACTTTTTTGCTCAAATACATCTTTCCAAAAAGGCAACAACAATGATAAACGAGGGTCTTTGATTGCCATATCTTTCGCACCAAATTCTGTACTCAACACTTCGCTTATTTTTCCATAAAAATGCGGTGCATGTTCCTGTGTCAATCGACTGGATTCATACAAAAATGGCGTGTCCCATTGATACTGGATCGCTTGTAAAAGTTCCTCATTCAGCGCATTGACCTTATTGTTTTCAAAAAAGCCTTTCGGATTTTCGGCAGCAGGAGCCATCAAATCTTTTCCCAAATCCAAGCCCAATAGTTCCAACAATCCTGTTAAAACCGATGTTCCACTTCGATGCATTCCTAAAACCAATAAGGCAGTTTGATTGGCTTTTTCTTCAGATGTATTTTTACCTTGTTTTATCACAACAAATTCTATTATAAGTGACAAGTTGATGGTGACAGGTGACTTCTATTTTTTGCCACACTATCAACTGATTTTTTGGATGTTTCTTTTTTTAGGAGCGAAGGGTTTATTGCTTCGTCGTATCGGAAAGTCCCGCTATCCGTTCTTATCACCAATCCCCCCTCTACCGCAAGTCTTTTTGACTTGTGGTCGGAAGCCAATCTTGTTGGTGATACCACTACTATCGGGGCTAGAAGGAATAGTCAGAACTTCTTATTTCCATTTTTTTACTCTTGTTATCGAACTACTATTTTATCTACTACTACCCTATCATCTTTTTGAAGTGTGATAAAATAAAACCCTTTACTTTGTTTGGTTAAATCTATCATCGTCAAATCACTATTGAGTGTCCCTTCTAAAATGACTTGTCCTAAGCTGTTTTGAATACTAAAAGTGTCCCAGTCTTGATGGCTTGCGTTTAGATTAAAGGAGCCGTTGTTGGGATTAGGGTAAAGTGTCAATGTTCTATGACTTGTCATCTCGTTTCCTAATATAACACAATACTCTGTTATATTTTCTATTGAATTACATTCATTCAGATTATTTTCCAAAGTAATAGCATTCGTATGTTCCATAAAAGATAAAATAACACAACAATCTTCTAACATAGGATTATCAATAACTCTTACAATGTTATCTACATCTGTAGCATTTTCTAAACCTGAGAGACTAATCAAAGAAGAATTTTTTTGAATATAAATATGCTCACCAATACTCGTCAGATTTTCTAAACCTGATAAACTAGTTAGGGTATCATTCCAGAATATACTAAGATTATTCTCAATACTTCTTAGGTTTGCTAAACCCTCTAAACTACTCAAATAGGGATTTGCCCCAATCATCAACATTCCAACATCTGTTATACTTTCTAGTCCAGCTAAACTATTCAAATTTTGATTAGATGAAATACGCAATAAAAATTCAACACTAGTTAGATTGTCTAAACCTGACAAATCGGTTAAGACAGGATTATTAAAAATAACTATTTCTCTTGTGGTATTCAGATTTTCTAATCCTGACAAACTTTCTAAATACCAATTATTAGTAATTTCTAATTCTTCTCTAACAATGTTTAGACTTTCTAAGCCTAATAAATTAGTTAACGCATTATTATTATCAATAATAAAACTTCCTCCAATACTGGTTAAATTCTCTAGACCTGATAAGATGGGCAAAGATTCATTATGGGTAATCCTACAATCGGCTCCAATACTGGTTAGATTTTCTAAAGCTTCTACACTTTGTAAATTGACATTATTTATAATCATTAGGTCTTTACCAACACTAGTCAGATTGCTTAAACCTGAGAAACTAGTTAATCCATTTGTATGGATAATCAAATCTCCAGCAATACTGGCTAAGTTATCTAAACCATATAAACTGGTTAAGACATCATTATTCTGAATAATCAAATCGCCTTCAATATGGGTTATACTTTCCAAACCCAATAGATTCATTATTTCATTGGCTGATTCAATAATTAATGTACCTTCAAGTGTAGTACAAGCATAATTTTGCTCAAAAAAGAAAACATCAGATTGTGTTTCTAATTCTATTTCTTCGTTGCATTGTCCATAAATTGTGGTAAATTGAAAAAAAATAGCGATAAAAAAGATTAGTTTTTTCATTTTACAAGGGTTTTAAATGGGTTAATATTTTTCAAATCATGTTTGCTGCTTTTGTTTCTGTCTATTGCGGATGATCTCTCGATAGATGGGCAAAACTTCTTCTGGTGTTCCCAATCCTGCAACTTGTCCTTTGTCTAGTAATAAGACTCGATCACAATGCTTTTCGATGGTTTTGAGTTGATGGCTGACATGAATGATCGTCCGTCCTTCGACAACGGCTGTCTGGAAGACTTCTTCTGATTTTTTTTTGAAACTTAGGTCCCCTACTCCCCCAAAAAACTCGTCCATCAAAAAGATGTCGGCTTCGGCATGGACGGCTACCGCAAAGGCTAATCGACTTCGCATTCCACTTGAAAAAAACTTGACTTGGGTATCGACAAAATTTTCTAATTCGGCAAAGGCGATGATTTGGTCAAAAATACCGCCGATTTTGCGAAAAGTTAGCCCTAAAACAGAGCCATTGACGTATATGTTTTCTCTGGCGGTGAGGTTGGGATCGAATCCCATCCCCAATGCCAAACGGATGATTTTTCCATTGACTTCGACAACTCCGCCTTTATCGGGCGGAAATGCGCCCATGATGATCTTTAAAAGGGTCGATTTGCCACTTCCATTGTGTCCAATAATCCCTAAAAACTCCCCTTTACGAATCTCTAAATTGACATTCTGTAAGGCTTTGAGTTCTCGAAGGTTACTGTTGTTGAAAAGTCCGAAAATCTTGTCTCGAATCGAATCGGTATTGTTTTCCTTTAATTTAAAGGTTTTGCTCACATTTTCTAAGCGTATGACGACTGGCTCCATTCTTATCGTAAATATAATTTTTTCCCTACAAAGTTATAAATAATTTAGCTTTTTTTTGATAAGTGTTTTGGGACGAGGGGACGTTTCGGTTCTTTTCGTGGTTTTGGGGACGAAAGGGACGATTTACTTCATTTTGTGATAAATTTTCGATTAATGAATAAGTTATCGTCCCTTTTACGTCCCTTCGTCCCAACATGTAGAAAATGAACTGTTCGTCCCTTT
>JAHDBB010000117.1:0-5993 GCA_020630635.1 Chitinophagales bacterium | reverse complement strand
GTCCCTTTTACGTCCCTTCGTCCCAACATGTAGAAAATGAACTGTTCGTCCCTTTTACGTCCCTTCGTCCCAACATGTAGAAAATGAACTGTTCGTCCCTTTCAACATCAATGTTCTGTCCTCAACCAACTAGCCCCGATAGAAGTGGTATTCGTGAGAAGCGTGGGCTTAAAAAAACGTTGGCAACACGAATGAGAACGGATAGCGGGACTTGCCTTTTCGACGAAGCACCCAAACCTTCGCTCCTAAAACTTAACAATCACGATTTGAACCACAACTATCAACTCCTAAAATTCATCATTTTACAACTTCTCGGCTGCTTTGTGTGAATAGCGATTGAATAGCCAAATACTGACCAATAATAAGATCAAACCATAAATCATGTTATATAAAAATAATCCCCAGTAAGGTGAATTGCCGTATAAAACGACTTCTCGAAAGTTGATGATGATGCCAGAGGCGGGATGTAGATAGATGAGAATGGGGAATTTTTCAAAGAGAATGTCGGTGGGAAAAAAGATGGGCGCACACCAAAAACCTGCTAAAAGCAACATGTCCCAAAGATGTTCGATGTCTCGTAAGTAGATGTGTAAAGTTGCTAGTAAAATGCCAAATCCTAATGCAACTAAGAACATATTCAACAGCAAAATAGGGACATAAACAAAACTAACTCCATAAAGTGGAATCCCTGAAACAAGGCTAATGATAAAATAGGCAATGATGTTGAAGATAAAACCGAAAAATACGCCAATCGCTGAGGCTACAAAAAGGTCTAATTTATTGAATTGGATATTTTCGATAAGATAGCGTTTGGTTCTTAAAACACTTAGGCTTTTCTTGGTGCATTCGGTAAAAAACATCCAAAATAATAAGCCTGAAAAGAGATATAATACATAATTCTCCATCTTTACTTTGAGCAAAAAAGTAAACGCAAAGTAATAAACGACCAGTCGAAAAAGGGGATTGATCATCGCCCAAACAACCCCTAAAGCATTGTCATAGTAGCGTTTGCGAAATTCAATACTGGCAAGTTTCCATATCAATTCTAGCCGATTGTTTTCGGGCAAATACGGAATAACAGGCTTTAGCAATTGATTGAGCATAGTTCTTGGCTTTGACCGCACAAAGATAGGGAAACACTTTCAATATTTCATTTATTACCCAACGATCCATGTACTATTCCGACCTCATTGACCCAATGACTCATTGTACATAAATACGGCATTCCCAATATGTTTAGGCGCATTTTTTTGGAGGACAATAAAACCTAAAAAGCCCGTCAAACTAACGCCCATACCTGTCGCTAGTATTCCCAAATACGTATTTTGTTTACCAAATCGCTGCATAACCAAAGGAGTCGCTAACCAAGTAGCATAACCCAAAATCAAGGCATAACGAGAACCTTTTGCCTTATTTTTAAAACGTTTAAACTCATTAAAAGCAGCGTCATTGATCCGTAGATGGGGTTCTAATTCTTTGGCCATCATACCCACAGGGCGAAAGTCGGATTCTCCTACTTTGAAAATAAAGCCTCTGGTCATATTGGAACGGGCTAAACTAGTGGGGATAAACTCACTAGCTGAATATTCTTTGAGTATAATTTTATCTTGTGCCAACAATTGGGTAAAACAGGCTGTTATACAAAAAAGTAATACGATGATTTTTTTCATTTCCATCTTACGAATTTAGGTACTTTTCAATAAGCAAAACGGTTTTTAACATTATGATACGATAAAAGTTACTAATTTTGCAGCAACTTTTCAATCTCTATGTCAATATCTTTCCATCTTTTACCATCTTTCCTTTGCAAACTACTTCTTTGGAGTGGATTAGTGGGTTATACCTTATTGCTTCAAGGACAAGAGGTTCAAAAAACAGATACGCTTCCAGAAGTTACAGTCAAAGAATTTTTTTGGTTTTCTGATGGTCTGACAAAAGTAGATGTAGATAAAATTGAGATAAAGAAGGAAGGACAGCTCCAAAACTTAGCCCAAACTTTGGCAGAAAACTCAACTTTTTATATAAAAGAATATGGCGCAGGTGGGGTTGGTTCGGCAAGTTATCAAGGTCACAACGCTTCCCAAATACAAGTCAATTGGAATGGTTTTTCACTTAACTCTCCGATGCATGGACAAAGTGATTTATCTTTAATCAATTTGATGACAACCGATAAGATTTTGGTACAAAATGGGATTGAGTCGTTGGCAAGTGGAGCAGGCGGTATTGGTGGGCAACTTAGCTTACAACAAAAGGTTTGGTTTCCAGCCTATAAATTCACTAAAGTCCATTTATCTTCTTCGATTAGCAGTTTTCAAAATTTCCATTCGACTGCCCAATATAGCTGGTCTCATGACAGCATTTATACACAAACCAGTATCAGTCACCAACAAGCCCAAAACAACTATCCTTATCTATGGGAAGATCAAAAATTGCGCTTACAAAATGGGGAAACCTCACAGACCTATTTTCAACAAGATTTTGCCAAACGATATAAAAAATACCATACTTTCAAAGGTCATCTAGTCGCTTATCAAAGCAAGCGCAATATTCCTAGCTTAGCAGGTGTACAAGATACTTTTAATTTAAACAATCAATTGGATCAAGGCATTCGAGCGAGTGTACATTATGATCTTTACAAAAATAACGGTCATCTTTCCATCAATACTGCCTATATAGATGAAACCATTCGTTACAATGAGGATGAAAGTCGCTTTTATAGCTTCAAAAACCGAATTACTTTTGAAAAAGAGGCTTACAAAGATCTAAACATTCATTTTCAGACCTTTAATGAATATAACTTTGCCCAAACCTCCAACTACATTTTCAATCCTAAACGAACTCAATGGGCTGTGCAAGGTCAAGTAAATTATGAATATTACGATTTTCTTTATGTTGAAGGGATCTTACACCAAGAATGGCTCAGTGATTTAAAGTGGCTTCCTATTTTACCCAAGTTGCAAGTCAAGTTAGGTGTTGATTATCCTATGAACCTGACTTATCAGTTGGGCAAAAATTATCACTATCCGACTTTTAATGATTTGTACTGGAATGAAGGAGGCAATCTCAACTTGGTTCCTGAATATGGTTGGTCACAAGAATTGGCTTTTAGTCATAGTTTTCTAACCAAAAATAAAAGGTTTCACATCAATAATAACGTAGCTGCTTATCATGGTAAGATTCACAACTGGATTCAATGGACTCCACAATTGACAGGTTTGTGGTCTGCCCAAAATTTGAAGCAGGTCAATAAGAGTGGATTGGAATGGTTTTTTTCGATACAAGGTCCTAAATATATTTCCATCAATGGAACGTATGCATTTACCAAAGCGATCAATAAAAAAGTCATTGATCCCTTAGACAATTCTTTCAATAAACAACTCATTTATGTTCCCAAACATACAGCGCATTTGACAGGCAAAATCTCCTTCCAAGAAAAATACACTTTTATCCTTCGCCAACATTTTACGAGTAGAAGATACATCAGTTCCGACCACAGCCATTTTCTAAAAGGATATGCTTTAACAGACCTTGCATTTACAATGGTCGTTAACATCAAAAGACAACGTTTTTTACTGCATTTAGAAGCCAACAACATCTTCAATCAAAATTATGAGACTATTGCTCAACGTCCAATGCCTCGTATGAATTGGGCAATTCGTCTGCATCATACTTGGAGCAAATCAAAGCGTTAAAAAATAGGAAAAATTGCTTTTTTCTGAAAAAATAATCCTGTTTTCAGTAGTAGTATAAATTCTAAAACGGTTCAGTTACGATGGGGAAAGACCTCAACGACCTAGCCCTGATAGTAGTGGTATCGCTGCCATTGGCATTGGACCACAAGTCGAAAAGACTTGCGGTAGGGCTTGGCGGCAGCGATGAGAACGGATAGCAGGACTTTCCAACACGACGAAGCATTAAACCCTTCGCTCCTAAAACTCATTTACCTCATTCTTTAGGATAAAGTGAAAACTTACTGCTGTCGATTCACTGGAATACTGCTGACTAAATGAATATCGTCTAAGTCGCTATAATCGTATAAACGAAATCCATCGTCGCCAATCATAAACAATAACTCACCCAATGCAATCACATCGTAAGTATCAATGTTTTTGTAATGCTCCATTTCTGTTACATCCTCCTTGTCTGTCACATCAAACACCTTCAAACCATCTTCACCGTCACAAAGGAAAAGCGTTGAATCATCGACATCTAACCCATGTGGATTGTGCATATCATACGACTTGATTAACTTTGGATTCGCCACATCTGAAACATCAATCACATCCAACTGATTTTCAAAGCCTCCACAAGTAGGATTACCATTTCGCAAGGTGACATAAGCATAATCATCTTCGACCACGACAGGATCACAGCCTCTAAAGTGTTGCAATTCTGAAACCCAAACAGGTTGGATAGGATCACTTACACTCATCACAATCATCCCATTTTGAGAACCAATAAATAGATGATCGCCATAAGGAAAAATTGTCTCAATATTCCAGGCAACATACGTATCGGTATTCAAATCAACGGGCTGACTTGGATTGTCAATGCTAAAAGTGTGTAAGGTGCTGTTGTCTATCGTATAAAGATGCTGACCAACGATGGTAAAACGAGCAAAAGAACCTGCTACGCCTTCGCCTTGTACGGGCTGTGGATTATTGGAAGATAAGTCAGCATCTGCACTCTCAAAAGCTAGATCATCAAACAACCAAATAGTTCTTCCACCTCCCGCATTACTAGAATTACAATCTACTGTTTCCGTTGTTTCGACAGCATCCCAATCGACGACAACACCTTGCTCATTAGACATAATTCCCAAGTTCCAATCATTTTGATAGACCTGTTCCAAGCGACTCACTTCTTTGACATTATCAATATCCGAAATATCTATCGCTACCAAATCCATAAAACTATCTGCCAATAAGACATCACCTCGAATAGCAATATCGACATTTCCTAAGATTTTGATAAAGCCTTTGTTGGTTGGATTAGTCGGATCACTCATATCAATGATATGGACTCCTTCTCTACGCTCATTAATAAACAAATGATTGTTGTATAGATAGATTTTGCCAGGATTTTCCAAAGGACGAGCCGATTCAGAAGCAACGGAAGCTCTAAATTCTTCGTAACTCATATACACAGGATGCATTTCTGTATTAGTTATTGTCTGTTCACAATTATCCTTTGCACAACTGCTAAACAATGCCATCATACAAACCATTAAAAAACTCAAGGTGGAAACTCGTTTCATGATATTTAAATTTAATTTTTTAATTCTGATACAAAGACGACACGCTTTCAAAATCCGTTGCCTATTGTTTAATGCCTGCTCATTTTTTAACATTCACCCTATCAACAAAAACCACATAAAATATGCCAGTCCATTTCCACAAAGTTATACTTTTTCTTTCAGTATTCGTTACAATTTCCCTCCATCTTTTTGCCCAATCTGCCCATACCTTAGAGCAAATATTAAAAGACGATTCGATTTCTATACCTCGCACATACAACGATTTTTTTTCTAAAAAACGAGGAAGTTATCATATCTTTGAAGCAGGAATCAGTCTTGAAAAAATAGATGAATCCCTACACAAAGACCTAATGTTCCAAACAGCTCATGGATTTCAGCTTATCCCTCAACTAGCTTTTGGAATAGGATTGGGAACAAATATAGTACAAAGAGGAAATGTCTTTAGCAGAAGGGACAAAGCCTTTCTCACGCCTTATGTAGAAATCAGAGGTGATTTTTTGAGTAAGACCCGATTTACTCCTTTTTATTTTGGTGGATACGGTCACGGCTTTATCGTTCCCAAACGGGAAAATACCGAAAATTGGATTTTTCAAGAAGAAGGCGGACTTTTTTATCAATATGGTCTTGGCTTCAAAGTCAAAAATAAATTATCTCAATGGACTTTAAGTCTTGGTCATTACTCACAAGATGCTTGGTTTTATCAAGTTTGGGTAAACAATTCTGATATTGAAATAGA
>JAHDBB010000723.1 GCA_020630635.1 Chitinophagales bacterium | reverse complement strand
ACTTAATGCATTACTTTGGCAAAGGAAATACAAAATATTACCACTTTCATATACATCTATTGGTCTTTTTAGGAAAATACTTGAATATATGTTGTTTTAAGTTAAAGGATAAAAATTTGATAGAAAAATGTTTGTGATTGATTTGATGGAATAAGTCTTACGGAAAAAAGAATAGTTTTTTGATTGTCATGGTTGTGTCATAGAATTGAATTATAGTTTTAAAAAGTTGAGACCTTTCCAACTAGCCCCGAATGGATTAAATTTTAAGATCAAAATCCTAAATTCTAAAGCGGTTCAGTTACTATAGGTCGAAACCTTAACGAACTAGCCCCGATGGTAGTGGTATGCTAAATAGCGTTGGCTTCTGACCACAAGTTGAAAAAACTTGCGGTAGGCGAGGCTTTTAGCATAAGAACGGACAGTGGGACTTTCCACTACGACGAAGCACCGTACCTTTCGCTCCAAAAGAAAAAATCCTCCCATAAATAAAAATTTATAGGAGGAATCTGATTAATGTGAGAACAAAAAGATTTTTTTTCATCAAAAATTAAAAGATAATGTCCATACTATCCATCAACCCCAAAGAAACCCCAACTGCCGACCTCCACCAATACCTATTAGGTTCCGTCGCACCCCGTCCCATCTGCTTTGCCAGCACCATCAGCGAAGACGGGATTCCCAACTTAGCACCGTACAGCTTTTTCAACGCCTTTAGTTCCAATCCGCCCATTGTCGTATTTTCCTCCAATCGGCGAGTCAAAAACAATACCACCAAAGACACCCTACACAATGTCGAAAGTCAAAGAGAAGTGGTCATCAATGTCGTCAGCCACAGCATCGTTCACCAGATGGCAGCGACCAGTATTGAATATCCCACAGCAATCAGCGAATTTGCAAAAGCTGGTTTGACACCTATTCCTTCCAAAATCGTAAAACCCTTTAGGGTCAAAGAGTCGCCTGTACAAATGGAGTGCAAAGTCAGAGACATCATTTCATTGGGACAACAAGGTGGTGCAGGAAATCTCATAATATGTGAGGTTGTTTATATGCACATTGATGAAAATGTTTTGGATGAAAACAAAAAGATTGATCCTCAAAAAATTGATTTGATGGGACGCATGGGACGCTCTTTTTATTGTCGGGCAAAAGGGGAGAACATTTTAAAAATCTATCAACCAGTCAATAAGTTGGGAATTGGAGTAGATGCTTTGCCCGAATCCATTCGACTAAGTAAAGTTCTAACAGGAAATGATTTAGGGCGTTTAGGGCGTTTAACAGAATTTCCTTCAAAAGAAACGATAGAAACTTTTCAACAGCGTCCAGAAATTCAAACACTAGATAACGAAGAAGCCTTACATCAAAAGGCGCATTTATACATCGCACAAGATAAAGTCGCAGAGGCTTTGGCTATATTAATGACAAGAGCATAAGCATTTTAATAACTTTTTGTAATCAATTAGTCATTTCACTTGTTTCACATAATAAACCAACTTCCTTAACAGTTATTAACACAACTATTACTAAACAAAGCACAATTACTGAAAGAACTTTACCTCATTTTCTTCTCATCATTAATCTCAATTAATTAAGAAACAACTATGACGATTTTCAAAAATCTCTTAGGTGTTGTAATGTGGGGAATTGCTTTGTGGAGTACAACACTTTTTGCCCAAGAACAAGCTGGCTTATCAACTGGAAACTATGCAGGAACCAACGGACTTTTTCTCAATCCTGCATCAACTGCTAACTACCCTCTCAACTGGGAACTCAACCTTGTAAGCGCAGGAGCCTATTTTGGCAACAACTATGCTTATCTTGAAAGAGCCGATGGCAGCGGTTTGAGTGGTTTACAAGTTTTGCGAAATACAGACTTGATTGAATTACCCAATGAAGGGGAACAACCCAATTCGCCCAATGCCATTCTTTTAAGGTTTTATAGAGGCGAGGATACACCCAAAAATGCTTATCTCAATGTCAATGTTGTGGGTCCGTCCTTTCTTTTACGAAAAGATCAACACAGTTTCGGTATTTTTACAAGAGCCAGAAGCATCACCAGCGTGCAGCGCATTCATCCTGACTTAGCCTATCCTGACTTTGACGAAAATC
>JAHDBB010000116.1 GCA_020630635.1 Chitinophagales bacterium | reverse complement strand
AGATGCTAACCCTGGCACTAAAAGTTCTGACCAAAACCAACTAGCCCCGATAGTAGTGGTATGAATGCAATAGCTTTGAACCACAAGTCGAAAAGACTTGCGGTAGAGTTTGGCTGCATTCATAAGAACGGATAGCGGGACTTTCCAACACGACGAAGCAACGAACCCTTCGCTCCAAAAATAAAAAACCAAGAAAAAAGTTTTCCTCCATTCTTTAGGATGAAGGCAGGAAAGAACCGCATTCATAATTTACAATTCACCATTTATCATTCATTATAACCCATACCAATTTTTAATCACTTCTTGAGCAGGTTTATTTTGAGGTGTATAACGTTTATTGGTTTCGCCGCCCGCATTGACATGATCAGGTTCCCACTTCCAAATAAAGCCGCCTTTAAACCAGTCTTCAGCCCAAAGAGCTTGAAAAAATGCCTCAAATGCACAAGTTTGTCCCGATAGATTGACCTCCAATTGATCGGCATTTGCTTCATTTTCCCAATTGTGCCAAGCCGTATAATCAATGCTCATATAACCATATTCGGTAAAAATGATGGGCTTATCAAAACTCTCTGAAAAGGCTTTTAAGGTCGCAACCAAAGGCTGCCACGCTTCCACCATCGGCTCTACTTCAGGTGTTTTGTCTTCAACCAACGGAAAATAACTATCGACTCCAATATAATCCAACTGGTCCCAAAAAGCGATATTTTGATAGTTGTCCCAATTAGCAGCATAGGTCAATTCACCATCATAGAAAGTGCGAATGGTATCAATCAAAGACCGCCAATAATCCTCTCTTTCCACCGCAGCGATTTTATATTCTGTACCAATACAAAACAAAGGCAGGTCTTTTTCAGCAGCCACTTGTGCAAAAGCCAATACAAATTCTCTATACGTATTTTCCCAAATCTGCCATTCTTCTTCCGTCTCCAAATCATATTGACCCACCCAACCATTGTTGATCCAAACTTGTGGTTTCATCATCACTTGTATATCTCGCTCTACTGCATAGTCTGCAATGATACTTGCACCCTCTACCGTCTCGCCCCACCATTGCCATTGAGAATTGAACTGTACTTCTGCTGAATTGTTGAAACTAAAACCAAAAGGAGAAATCGCCATCCATTCGGCATTGACCAACGAAAGCGAATCCAAATAATATCCAGGAAATTCATCAGGAGGCGACTCCAAGCTAATGCCTGTCATCTTACCTTCAAAGTTGGCAGTATTGACGATTTCATTGTTGGGATCATCCTTTTCTGATTCTGTAAAATCATCTACTACATCATTGGAGCAAGCAAATAACAAAAGGAAAAAGACAAGTAAAAAATTGAGAGATTTCATATAGGATTGATTGATGGGGATGATAAGTTGAATAAATCGAAAGGTTGTAGGAACAGTTTACGATCTACCGCAAGTCTTTTTGACTTGTGGATACAAATTTTCTGAAGTCTTTTTGACTTCTCAAACATTAGAGGTTAACCCAAAAAAAGCATCTTTTCTGCTGGATTCGGAAGCCGACAACTTTCTTTTTTTCCAAACCAACGATAACGATTTTTAGCGATAAAATTGTAAATAGAATTTCGGACAAAACGAGGAATCCAGCCAAAATACATCAGCCAACGATAAGGACTTTTCAAATATTGAGCCACTTGTAAAGCCGCATCAGACCGATTATACAATTGTCCTTCATTGAAAAAATAAAAGGTATCTAATTGCTTTGTATCTACTTGATAATCTGCCAAAAAAGTACTTGCAAAGTCCGATTGTAAAGACGCAAAATAAAGGTCGGTTGTCTTTTGTTGAATGATAAAGTCGATAGTTTGGTTACAAAGTCCACAAACTCCATCGAAGAAGACAATTTTTTGGGGTGTTGTTGTCATACATACAAAAGTAAAGCAGATGAGTTATTTATACAAAAAGAAATAAATAGATGTCGTGTAGAAAATGATAAATAGAGGTGGCTTATAAAATCCCCAAATGCAAGATACGGCCACCTGATTGATTGATAGGACTTATACTCTTACCAATTACAATTCCCGTTTCAGGTGCAAAATACTTTTGGATAATATCACCAAAAACGTTTTGTAAAGTTGCAATATGCTGTCCCTTTTCTACCATTTCAGTCGCTTGTGGATGTACCGTCAAGATGCCCCCTTTTTCTGTATAAATCCAATAAGAACTTTTACACAAAACAGGCGCATCTTCTTCTTCAAGGTCTAAATCGCCTTGTGCCATTCCCAAATCAATCAGCGTATTATGCAAACCTGCTAATCCATCTCGAATCATTCCCTTTTGAAAGGTATTGGGATTACCCACTTCCAAAGTAATCGCACAGACACTTTCTGCACTAGCAGCACCTCTTAAAGTTCCATCGGCAGGCGGATTGTGAACGATGATTTGAGCATTTTGCAAAAGAGCCAACTGGCGAGTTTTAGGATCATCCATATCTGCCCGTATATAATACGAGTTGATACGTCCAAAGCTCGCAGTATGTAAGTCCAAAAGATAATCAAATTTCTTAACGATTTTATGAAAAAAACGATAAGCATATACCTGACTTACATTGCCATTTTTTTGACCAGGCATAATATGATTGAGGTCTGTTCCATCATTAAAACGCCTTCGCTTTCGATTCAACGAAACCACGTTCACTACAGGAATCCCAATGATGGTTCCTTTCAGTGCATTTACATCTATTTCCTTAAAGACCCTTTGTATGACAGGAATACCATTTAATTCGTTGCCATGTACAGCGGCGGTCAAGCCCAGCACAATCCCTTCTTCCATCCCTTTTGCCACCATTACCGGAATCGGGATAGGATTGCCGAAAGTATCCGAAATTAGGTTGAGCCAAAACCGATAGATTTGACCTCTTTTCAATGTTGCTAAATCTAATTCGTCTATATTAATTGCTTCATTCATGTTTTTTCTTTTTAGGAGCGAATAGTTCGGTGCTTCGTCGCAACGGAAAGTCCCGCTATTCGCTCCTATAAATGCGCCAATATTTATTAAGCCACCGCATTGCATTTATACCGCTACTATCGGGGCTAATTGAGGATGGTCATAACCTAATATACATAAAGGTATTTTAATTTTAGATTTTTCAAAAATCCACCTGATTCCTCAATTTTGCTCAATCCCACAAGTCTTTTCGTCGAAACGTCGAACCGCTTAGGAATCTAAAAATGGTTTGTTGTTATATAATAACTGAACCGTTTTAGAATTTTGACATTAAAAATTAGAATTTAACCCATTCGGGGCTAGTTGGATTTGGTCGCAACTTTTTAGGACCAGTATTGTCTATCCAAATACTGCCAAAAAAGCTCCGTCATTCTAGATAAAACAGGCTTCCCCGATAATTGTTGAATCTGCGGAAAACCGCCAATGCTTAATGTATTTATTTCAGATAAAACCCGTTTGCCATCATCACCTGTCAAGGTATCCATTCCAAAAATCAAAATGCCTTTTTGAATTAAAAGAGGACTCACCTTTTTGACCATTTCCATTTCTTCAGGAGTGATAGTAGTCTGCACAGAACTTCCCCCTTGTGCCACATTACACATCCAAGAATCTTTAGCAGGTAAACGCAAAGACGTTCCCAACACTTCCCCATTGACTACCAAAATCCTTTTATCACCTAAATGCACATTCTTCAAAAACTGCATGGCAAGAATCGGAAAATCTTGTGGAGTCAATTGTTGAGCATACGTCTTCCACTCCATCACCGAATTGCCCTCCCAAACCTTTTCGCCATCCACCTTACAGATACCTTTACCTCCATAACTTTCGATAGGTTTCAAAACAATGGTAAAGTTTTGCTTAAAGTCTTCAATATCTTGAATCGAATAACAAAGTTGTATAGGAGGACAATGTTCTTGGAAATTCAATAAAAATGCCTTTGAGCCTGTTTCCTGAATACCCGAAGGACGATTGACGATTCTTTGAGGATTAAACCGCTTTTCCAAAAACTCAAAAAAGCCTTTGGGAATCGGACGAGGTAAACGTAGAAATATAAAGTCGTAGTTACTAACATCTTGAAGATGCTGAGCATCCTCTATAAGTTGCCGACCACTAGGATCAAAATCAAAAGACGCATCAATCGTTTTGACCCAAAGTTTACGACTATTGAGATGTTTAAAAAATCCTTGATTGAGAGGATGAGACC
Source organism: Chitinophagales bacterium (assembly GCA_020630635.1). Classification (GTDB taxonomy): domain Bacteria; phylum Bacteroidota; class Bacteroidia; order Chitinophagales; family UBA2359; genus JAHDBB01. The sequence continues at coordinate 9,182 of JAHDBB010000116.1, read as the reverse complement.
GACTAGCTATATCAATACGTTCACAGTTAGGATGACCCAACAAATGACGACCAATCGCATAGAGTGAGTTCTCTTTACTATGCGTAGCGTGGTCTGTTAAAATGAGTAAACGATAAGTTGACATAATTTAAAGTAAAATTTCTTCCAACAATTTAGCATCATTGTTCAGCGACTTAAATAAACGCATCTTGACTTTTCCTTTGGAACCAATCAAGGTTTTGCACATATTGTCAATAGCGTAAGTTGCTAAGACCGTTTGAATATAGGCTTCGATCAAATCATCTAATCCCACACCCAATTTATTAAAATCTCGTCTATCCATCAAGACCAGTCGATTGGTATCGCTTCCCCAACTACCATCTGCATTTTTGATAGATAAGTTGGTTCCCAACATGTCCCAAGACTCACTGCCTTCATTGATGGTATCCAAAAGCGGTTTCCTTGCTCGACGAGCATACACGCACAAAGGACGAATCCCTGTATCTGTAGAACTCACCATCATCCGAATATCAGCGACAAAGCTCTCTTCTTTGAGATTGGGAATGGTCCCAACATGATAAAGTTTACCTCTTGAACTATTAGAACTCCAATTGAAATTGCCAATGAGACTTTGAACAATAAACTGATTGTAATCAAATTCTTGTTTCATAAAATGCTCTAGTTCTTGTTCGGTAACGATGGTAAAGACCCCTTGTCCTGCATTGGAGTAAGGAACTTTGACAACTGCTTGTCCACCCATCTTTTTGACCCACAAAGGAATTTCGGTTTTACTGACATCCCAAATGGTTTCTGGAGTATTGATGTAAAGACCACTATTGACTAATTCAGCGTTGAAAATGTCGTAGGCTTTAGAAGCAACCATCTTGTTACGCCCTCCTGCTAAACATGCTAAAACGGGGTTAAGGATGCGGGTTTTGGTGTGTAAGGGAATCCGATTCCAAGGACGTTGGGTGACGTAGCGGAAGGCTGCACGAATGGCTTGCCACTCTTGTTGGTCATCTAAGACGTACATAATGCCATCCTTGAAGCGAATAGGGGGATTTTCATCGTATTGGTCAAATTGAACCAAGTAGATGGGTTCTTTCATCACATCCGCCAATACTTTGGCATAGCCGACTGTTTCCATTGGATTTTTGTCATAGATAACTGCTAAAGCACCTTTAACTAAATTTCGTTTGGATTTGAGTAAAGGCTGAAAAGTACGAGTAATTAGCTCTTTATAACTTCCTTGTTCTTTGTCGTCATGAACCAATGGCATCGACTTTTGGCCCGAAGGACAGGAATTGGTTTCGATAAGCACCATTTGACGTTTACCACTTTCATTGGTAACATTGAGTAGGTCGGCTCCTGCCCAGCGAAAATGCTTCATAGGTTGAGACAAGATTTGGTCTAAGGCTTGCTTATTGACGGTAGGGTGGAGGTGACAATACCGCTTGATGATGCGTTCTTTGCTAAGATTTAAGAAGAAACTAATCATCGGGTGAATAGTGGCGTTTAAGGCTTTGGGATACCAGTGGTCTTCTGGATTAAATTCGCCTGCTTGAATGAGTTGAACTTTTTTCACAAATGATATGATTTATTGGGTTAATGAAAAAATAGTATCATATAGTCGTGAGAAAAGTAAAAAGTAACTGTTTTATGATGATTTTTTTGAATTATTTTTTAAGTCAAATTACCCTTTTGTTAAAAAGACCCCTTTTTTCTTTAAAAACATCCAAAATCCTTCAACTTTTATGCAGATTTTATTGTAATTTTAGTAACGATTAAAAAATAAGTCCAACATTTTGGGAAAAGAGATTTTGATTCAAGATGAGGCGAAAAACACAGTCATAGCAGGGCTACGACGAGTATTTTTAACGAAATATTGGGTCAAAAGATCGCTACCAAATGTGGAAGTTACTTTTTTCTCGTTGCTTAATGAGATAATAAACCTTTTCAAAGGTTGAGACCGTGCAAAATAGCCCCGAATGGATTAAATTCTAATATCAAAATCCTAAATTCTAAAGCGGTTCAGTTACTACAGGTAGAGACTGTGCAAAATAGCCCCGATAGTAGTGGTATCATCCTCGTAGAGCAAATTCAGGAATTTGCTCTACGAGGGTGATGAGAACGAATAGCGGGACTTTCCAATGCGACGAAGTAACGAAGCCTTTCGCTCCTAAAGAACCATAAATCACTAGTCACCAGACACTTGTCACTTAAAAATAACCAGTATGGAAACCATCATTGATTACTTTGCCAATATATCATCTGCTCATCGTTCAGCCATTTTGATAGGCGGTTTGACGATATTTTTCTTGATAGAAAATGCAGCTCCTTTGTTCGATAAAAAACACAACAAATGGGCGCATTCAGGCTTGAATATTTTCTTTACCATTACCACTATTTTGGTCAATTTTGTGATGGCTTTTTTATTGGTCAAGACCGCTGATTGGGTCGTTGCTAATAATTTTGGAATCTTACAATGGATACCCATGCCGACTTTATTAATGACGTTTGTGGGCTTGCTTTTATTGGACTTTTTAGGAGCGTGGTTGGCGCATTTTACGGAACACAAAGTCAAGTGGATGTGGCAATTTCATGTGATTCACCACACCGATCAATACGTCGATACGACAACAGCCAATCGACATCATCCAGGTGAAAGTGTGATTCGATTTACTTTTACAGTTTTAGCAACCTTTATAGTCGGTGCGCCGATGTGGTTGGTTTTTATGTATCAATCCATGTCCGTCGTTTTGAGTCAATTCAACCATTCCAATGTCAAAATGCCTAAGTGGTTGGACAATGCCTTATTGTTGGTTTTTTGTACACCCAACATGCACCGAGTTCATCACCATTATCGCCAGCCCTATTCAGATTCAAACTATGGCAACATCTTTTCGTTTTGGGATAAAATATTTGGAACATATCAGGTGGTAGACAATACAAAGTTGGTTTATGGAGTAGATACCTATATGGATAAGAAAGAGGCGAGCAATGTTGGAAATCTTTTGAAAATCCCTTTTTCGGGTTATCGTGAGCCGATTGAGTATGATAAAGAGGAGAGTTTGTAGGGGAGGTTATTTTGTCAAAAAATCCCAAGCGATTTCTAAACTTTCTTTGGGACTTTCTTCCATTGGAACATGACCAACTCCTTCCATTACCGCCAATTGTGCATGGGGCAAGTCGGATACAAAACGTTGACCATGTGCTACTGGAATCCATTCATCTTCTTTGCCCCAAATAATCAAAGTTGGAGTCTGAATGTTGGGAAGTCTTTTAATATTTTCAGGGTCTTTTATCGTATTAGCCCGATCAATAAACGCATCTCGATTGCCTGTCCGAAGGCTCATTTCATGATAACGAGTCACTAGTTCAGGCTTTATCTTCTCGTCTTCAAAATAGACTTCTTCAATATTTTTTTGTATAAATGCTTTGGGTGTAATATAGCCGATGAGCTTATTTAAAAGAGGCGTTTGTGCCAGTTGAAAAACGAAAGGAAGTTCTCGATTTTCTATATAACCAGCAGGGTCCAACAGCACCAATTTTCTCACCTTTTCTGGATGTTCTGAAGCAAAAAACCAAGCAATTTCTCCCCCCAATGAATTACCCGCCAAGTAAAAAGAAGGCACATTTAATTGTTCAACAAACTTGTTTAAAAACGCACTATACGTTTTGATATGATAATCTCGTTTTGGATGCGGACCTGTCAAACCAAATGCAGGAAGGTCTAAACGAATAACCCGATATTTCTTTTTAAGGTCTTGTGTCCAGTCGTCCCAAGTATGCAAAGACGCTGCCGTTCCATGTACTAAAACAATCGGTACTCCTTCACCTTCATCCCGATAATGCACCTTCATTCCATCCACCTCCAAAAATTGAGAATGCTCATTGGCATACTTTTTCTTCAAGTCCTCTACCGAAATATCAGGAGCGATATTGAAGTAAAAAAGTAAGGATAAAACAATGAGCAATCCCAAAGAGAGTTGGAAGATTTTCTTCATTTTTATTAGGAGCGAAAGGTTGAATACTTCGTCGCATTGGCAAGTCCCGCTATTCGTTCTTATTCGTGTTGCCAACGTTTTATTAAGCCCACGCTTCTACACGAATACCACTACTATCGGGGCTAGTTGGTTGAGGAAAGGACTTCTTAGTATCAGAAGATGTGACGAAGGGGCGATGACTTATTCACAAATCGAAAACTCATCACGAAAAGAACCAAACCGTCCCCTCGTCCCAATTTACATAAAATTAATTCGTCCTTGTGTTGTGCAATACTTGTTGAGGGAAAGGAATTTCGATACCAGCCGCATCCAAAGTCGTTTTCACCTTTTCAGTCAAATCAGCCGTAACCGCAGGCACATCACTAGGATGACACCAAACCCTTACTGCCAAATTAACGCTACTATCAGCCAATTCCGTAACAATGACATCAGGTAAAGGCTCTTGCATCACCTTTTCGTGACTAAAGACCGCATTGAGCAGTTTATTACGAGCATCCTGAATATCAGCATCATAAGCGATACCTACTGGAATACTGACTCGAATTTTACCTTGTTGACTGACATTTTCAATATTACCACTTGCCAAAGGACCATTGGGAACATAGATCGTAACATCGTCTGGTGTTACCAATTTGGTCGTGAAAATCTGGATGTCTCTTACAAATCCCTCAGCCCCTTGCGCTCTGATATAATCATCTAGCTTAAATGGTTTGAAAAGTAAAATCATCACGCCACCAGCAAAGTTAGCAAGACTTCCTTGCAAAGCCATTCCAACCGCTAAACCTGCTGCACCCAATAGGGCAATAAAAGAAGTGGTCTTGATCCCTAGTGTTGAAGCAACTGCTATAAACAAAGCAATTTTGAGCGTAACACTCAACAATGACGACAAAAAAGACCGCAAGGAAGGATCATAATCTTGACGCTCCATCGTACGAGTGATCAATTTCGTAACCCATTTGATAACTCGAAAGCCAATAAATAAAATGACCAATGCCAAAAGGACTTTGCCCAAATAGGGAATGGCATTTTGTTGAATAGTCTGAATTAAGTTTTCTACATTCATAGTTAACTAATTGATATGTTTGATTTTAAAATGTAAATTTATTTTTTAAGTACCTATGCGTAAATAATCGTCATTTTTGAGGCAGGCTATTTTTTGATTATACAAGGCATTTTTTGCGGTGATAGCTGGGCTATCGCTGGAAAAAATAACGCAGAATAAGCTAAAAAGAACCCCTCATAAAATGTGTCGATTATTTATGTTTAGGTACTTATGTATTCAAGGTAATAAATATGTGGGAATTTATTATGAATAGAAATTTATTTTTTTGCAAAAAGATAGTATCTTGTACAAACATTGGTTGCTAAAATGCAGAAAAAGTACAAAAGTGACCAAATACAATACACGTTTTCAGAAAGATAGAAGGTTTTGATAGTATCAACAAAAATATATGGAAAACCACATGTAAAACAGTATAAGTAATCAGAATATTATCATCGAACCTTTTGTTCTTCCTATCTAAATTGCGCCATTTTCAAAGAAAAGAGTCTCCTCCTTGAAATTTTGCTTCTCCTCCTTTTTTGAAGATCAAAATAAAAACTAAACTATGAGAAACATTTTCGCCTTTATCTTACTTTTGGGTTGGTTAGGTGTAGGAGGATGGTATTATACCTGCCAAGTACTAAATTTATGTGCGCCACCACCTCCTCCCCCCAAAAATAGAATGGTGGTCAAAAAAGAAACCGTTGTGCAAGAAAAGCCTTCCAAAGTGGAAGTGATTGATCCTGCCAAACTCAAAAAAGCCTATCTCTCTGTTTTTTCTGCGGAAGAAGATATGACTTTCAAAAAGAATGAGGAAACCCTCAATACAACGCCTAAGTTTAATAACTCCATTGCTGAAATTGCCAACTTCTTAAAGAAACACCCACAGACAAGCCTTACAATTACAGGTTTTTATACTCGAAATGAGAAAAATAGTTCCAGTTTTGAAAATTTAGGAAAAGCCAGAGCCAATCAAGTCAAACAATTGATTGTACAAAAAGGGGTTCCTGCCAAACAACTGATTTTAGCAGATCAAATTAAAACCAAGCTTTTCAATGACAAGGGCATTGCCAAAGGGGATGGAGTCATTGACTTCAAATATTCAGAAGCTTATGAAGAACTAAACGAGACCGATGTGAAATCTGCTTATAAGGCTCTTTTCAAGTTACAAGCACTCTCTCAATTTTCCCGCAATGGCAAAGATATTAATATGAGCGAAGAATTGGAAACAGAAATTCAAAATCTTATTTATTATTTAAATCGAAACAAAGATCAAGGCTTAGAAGTAAAAGTGGATTATGAGAAGGCAGAAGAGAGCGGATTAAAAGGACAAAATATCGGATTGTTGCGAGCTTATAACTTTAAGCAACGATTGGTTACACAAGATATTGATCCTGATAGAGTGGTGATTGGTTCTAAGCCCAAAATCAAAGTATTTGATGCCAAAGATCAATCTTTACCCAATTCTATTCAATACAACTTCATTTTTCCTGATAAAGCTGATGAAGCCAAACTAGCCGAAATTCAATTGGAGAGAGACCTCGAAAAAGCTCTATCTCAAAAAACGACTTTGGCTGATGAGGATAAACAAACCAAGATAGGAGAAGATGGCAAACCTGTTGCGCCCGATATTTTCTTTTCTTTTGGTAGTGATGAAGTAAGACCAGATAAAGACTTGGATATTTATGTAAAAAGATTGATAGATTTTCTCAATCAATATCCTAGTAAGCGAGTTTTTATCATTGGGCATACTTGTGATATAGGAGAAGAAGCCTTCAACTATAGCTTAGGTTTGAGAAGGGCAGAGGCAGCCAAAAGTATTTTGGTGAAAAAGGGAGTGGATGGACTCAAACTTCTATTTGACTCAAGAGGTGAGACGATGCCCGCCTATCCCAATACCAACTATGTCAATAGGATCAAAAATCGACGAGTGGAGATAGATATTCAATGATCGTTAATGACGATTGACTTTGTTGTCTATTTTGGCGGTTTTGATTTTTTGGAGCGAAGGGTTCTTTCCTTCGTCGCTATAGAAAGTCCCGCTATCCGTTCTTATCACCAAGCCACCCGAACTTTTTTGCTAACACACATTGGTGATACCACTACTATCGGGGCTAGTTGGTTGGGGGCAGAACTGATAGTAAGTATACTGTCAATTAAGTTTCTTCCTATTTTTGAAGCATCCTTATCTGCTCAAATCAGAACCGAAAAAGAAGCGTTGGCGATGCTCAATTACTGGTAGCGGGGCGATGGCTTTGCGAAAGGAACGTATGATTGAGCAAGATTTTTGATTCATTTTTATCGACTGAAAAATGAATGCCCGTCTGGCGAAGACAAGGAAATGAACAGTCAAAACACACAGAAGATGGTTTACAAACTACCTCACAAAAAAATACCGTTTTAATCCCAAATTCACGTGAGTTTATTTTGTACCTATTCCTAACTGAACCGCATCCGTGTATTCAGGGCAAAAATAAAAAACCCAATAGCAAGTCACCAGCCACTTGTCACCCATCACCCAAAACTATATACTATTAGAATAACTAAATTACTAACCTAAATTCTAACGACATGACACCGAGAATTACAGCTATTTTAACTGTTCTTGTGATAGGACTCGTATCCTTTTTGATTGGATGGTTACTGACCAACTCAAAATGGAAAAAAAGATACAAACAGATGGAAGACAGGGTAGATACTTTGGAAAGAGCGCAAAATAATTGGTATCGAAAAGAAAAAGAACATACAGAAAAGGAAGTCTATTTGGAGTCTAATTTTAATGCATATAAAAAGGAAAATCAACAACTTAGAAGTGAAGTGAATCGTTTGAGAAAGGAACTGTATCGAACTTAAAGGTGACCTTCAACACATTTTTTGTCAATAGGATTGTAAAAAATGAAGAAAATTGTGCAGGGATTTTTATCTTTGCTACATCAATATTTGAATTAAACGACCTTTTTAGGTTATAAATAATTTCAGCGGAAAATTCGTTTTCCAAAAAACCACCGGACTATCTTTGTTTGGTGGTTTTATATTTTGGGACATATTATAAGGAAATAAGTAGTTGTGTCCATTCAAAATAGCTCCGATGCGGTTAAATTCTAATTTTTAATCTCAAAATTCTAAAGCGGTTCCGTTTTGGAATCGTTCTGTCTGCAACGATCTAGCCCCGATAGAAGTGGTATTCGTGTAGAAGCGTTGGCTTAGAAAAACAGAGCCACACGAATAAGAACGGATAGCGGGACTTTCTAGGACGACAACGCACCCAACCTTTCGCTCCTAGTCCAAAAGAAAATTAGAATGAGTAGATTTTTCGTGATTAATAGGATTTTTAACAGAACTGAAACGTCCCCTTCGTCCCTAAAAAAACAGGAAACAAACAGAACGTCCCATCGTCACTATAATAAAAATCTGCTATCGCTTATCACCATTATAAAACTATCGAACCAACGTCACCATTCCCGTCAATTGCTCTATATTCGGATTGTCGATATAGCTATAACGAACAAAATAGAGATAAACCCCCACTTCTTGTTGCTCACCATCATAAGAACCATCCCAACCGATATTTAAATCACCAGGATTGTCATAGACCAGTTGTCCCCAACGATTGAAAACCTTAAACTCAAGTAACTCTCCAACGTCCTTACCCAATATTCTGAACTCATCATGTAATCCATCGCCATTGGGACTAAAGGCCGTTGGTAACATCACACGGGGAGGATCAATTACATTGACCACAATCGTATCATTGCTTTTGCAATTGTATTCATCTGTTCCTGTTACAACGTACATCATGGTATCATTAGGACTCGCAGTTACCAATGAATTAACCGTATTGCTTAAACCATCGGGAGGCGACCATTCGTAAGTACCGTTTTCACCAGCTCCTTGTACTTCTAACTGAGCAATACTACCAATAAAAATGGTAGGATCTTCGTCCATAATCTCTATGGTTGGAGAAGGATGTGCTTCAACAGTCACTTCTGCTAAAGCGGTACAACCTAAGGCATCTTCAACGGTTAAGGTATAAGTAATAGGATCAGGATTTTGAGCTGCATCTAAATTGACAAAAGGACGAGCTGTATTGGGATCACTTAAACCAGTAGTTGGTGACCAAGTATATAAAAGGTCGGGTGAAATGGTACTTTCAT
>JAHDBB010000115.1 GCA_020630635.1 Chitinophagales bacterium | reverse complement strand
GTCACAAAGTACCTTTATTTTTACGTCAATTATTTGAAAATTGTATGATTTTAACACAAAAATATGCTAGAAACTCAAAAAATAGATGAATATTTTATGCGACAGGCTTTGATGCAAGCACAATTGGCAGAAGAAAATGGGGAAGTTCCTGTGGGTGTGGTGATTGTTTGTAAAAAAGTCATTGTCGCAAAGGCACATAATCAGACAGAACAACTTAGAGATGCTACGGCTCACGCAGAAATGATTGCCATTACTTCAGCCGCTAATCACTTGAACAGCAAGTATTTGAAGGACTGCACTTTATATGTTACGTTAGAACCTTGTTTGATGTGTGCAACGGCAAGTATGTGGTCACAGGTGGGGCGAATCGTATATGGAGCAACCGATTTACAGCGAGGTTTCCAAAATTATGATATGGAAGTCTTACATCCCAAGACGCTTTGTACTTCGGGAGTCTTGGAAGGAGAATGCGCCCATATTTTGACGAACTTTTTTCAAAAGAAGCGGGGGAAGTAATGCGGTGACAGGTAAAACAAATAAGATTTTGCCTATTTTTGTCACTTTCAATGAGAATTGGAGTCTTTATATAAAACTACTTGTTTTTAAAATTTCAAAAAGAAAATACGTTAAAATGAAAAAATATATTCTACAACTTTGTTTGGTCCTATCCTGCATGTTCTTGTTCAATTCTTGTGGATACAATAAGATTGTGGAAATGGAGGAAACAGCTAAAGGTCAGTGGGGACAAATAGAAAATGCTTATCAAAGACGGGCTGAATTGGTTCCTAAATTGACTAGCATTGCTAGTGGTTTGGGCATCAGTAAAGGAAGTATTGACCAGTTAAAACAGGCTCAAGCATCTGCGAATATGTCTTTGAGTACAGATGATTTGACGACTGAAAATATCCAAAAATTCAACGAGGCACAAACTCAATTTGGTAAAAAGTTGAGTGGGTTTTTGAAGGAAATAAGCTCTCAGACAGATTTTAATAATCAAACCTTGATGGACTTTCAGGCACAAATTGAAGGAGCTGAAAATCGCATCAATTTTGAGCGTAAAAAGTACAATGATCGAGCGAGAGAATACAATAGTTATATCAATCAAGTTCCTCAAAACTTCACCTCTGGTATGATGGGTTTTGATGAAATGCCGTACTTTGAAGCAGATAAGGGGGCGAAATAACCTAAATCCCTAAAAAAGCTAAAAAGCCCGTCAAATGGTGATTTGACGGGCTTTTTTTATTTCTGTTCAACACTCGTTTTGGGTTCTCGCTCCTCTTTTTTCACCAGATAATTTTCATAAGGCAATCGAGTAGCGATAGAACGAGCCAATGTTACTTCGTCTACATATTGTAATTCGCCACCAAAAGACACGCCTCTTGCCAATGTTGTAATCTTGACGGGCTTGTCTGCCAATTTTTTGGAGATATAAAAAATGGTGGTATCTCCTTCCATAGTTGGACTTAATGCCATGATGATTTCTTTAACTCCTTTTTGTTCGATTCTTTCCAATAAAGAAGCAATCTTCAATTTTTCGGGTCCGATGCCATCTAAGGGAGAAATGACTCCACCTAATACATGAAAAGTACCTTTGTAGTGTTGGGTATTTTCGATGGCTAAAACATCTCGCATATTTTCGACAACACAAACCAACTCTTTGCTTCGAGATGGATTGGCACAGATGTTACAGATTTGACTATCGGATATATTGTGGCAGGTTTGACAATACTTGATTTGGTCACGCATATTGAAAATGGTGTCGCTAAATTTCTTGACCTCTTCATTGGGTTGTTTGAGAAGATGTAAGACCAAACGAAGGGCGGTTTTTTCTCCTATTCCTGGTAGTCGGCTAAATTCTTCGACTGCGTTGCTTATTAATTTTGACGGAAACTCCATATAATAACTTTTAATTTTACTGATAAATCCTTTTTTTCTTACCTCTAAAATACGAAAAAAACACCAATTTATTCCATTTATTTTCAAGAAATCCTCAACATATCCTCTAACAAATTCACAATTTGTATATTTGTAAAGTAGAAGGAGTTAATTTCCAACTTACTAAGCGAATTGTGAAGTATTAAAAGAAGGATTTATTAGGAGAGAAAGGACTGTGCTTCGTCGTAATGGGTCTCCCCGCTATTCGTTCTTATTGCTGCTGCCTTGCCACAACCCACGCCAAATCACAACGCAGCAATACCACTACTATCGGGTCTAGATCGTTGAGGAAAGGACTTCTTAGAACTAGAATTGTGACGAAGGGACGAGCGGTTTAGTCTTTACATGTTGGGACGAAAGGGGTCGTTTATTTTGTAAAAATCGAAATAGTTTGTCTCTGAATCAAAAAGCGTACCATCCGTCCCAAAACCAAGCAATGAACCGAAAAACGTCCCGTCGTCCCAAAACCAAGCACTGAACCCAAAAATCACTTATCACTCAAAAAACCAAAAACTATGTCTAAAATCAATACCGAACAAGCCGCCAAACCTGTCGGAGCCTATCCCCACGCAAGGCGAGTCGGCAACTTATTATTTCTATCGGGCATCGGTCCACGCACCGCCAACACCAATGAGATTCCAGGCTTAGAATTAGATCATAGAGGTAACTTTGTCAGCTTCGATTTTGAGGTACAAGTCCACTCTGTTTTCAACAACATCAAAGCCGTTTTAGAAGCCTCTGGAGCCAAGTGGGAAAACTTAGTCGATGTCACCGTCTTCTTAGTCAATATGAAACGAGATTTCAACGCCTTCAACCGATTGTATGCTGAATATTTCAAAGATGCTCAACCTTGTCGTACAACGGTAGAAGTCACCAGCTTGCCCACTGAAATTGCTATAGAATTAAAATGTATTGCTGTCATTGAAGATTAATCATTCAGCAACTATTATGTCTATCCTTACACAAACTCAAAGCCCTAAGATCATGAAAAAAATAGTCCTTTCTTTTATCATCGCTTTTGTTATCTTATCAACGAGTCTTCAGGCTCAAAAAATGAACATGCAAACTCAAAAAAATGTTACAGAATACAAGACTTCTTTAGAAAAAGTTTGGGCGGGAGTTTGGGATGTACGATGATCCTTATGCCAAGTATGGACAATTAACGTATGAAATGTCGCGAGCGGTTCGATTGGTTTTGGATACAGGTATCCATGCTTTTGGCTGGACCAAAGAACAGGCGATAGCGTTCTTTAGTGAAAATACGCCTAAAACTAAACACGATATTGAGGTTGAGGTCAATCGTTATATCAGTTGGCCTGGTCAGGCATTGGGCTATAAGATCGGTGAGCTTAAAATTCAGGAACTAAGAGTATATGCAGAAGAAACATTGGGTGAAGACTTCGATATTCGGGCATTTCATGACACACTTTTAGAGCAAGGGGTTGTTCCTTTGGGTGTGTTGGAGATGATGGTCAAAAACTGGGTAAAGGAAGTACAAGCAAAATAAATTGGAACTTTTTTCGGATCTTTTTTTGTTGATTGTAACGGATATTAACTACATAAGAGACTAAAGATTTTTTAATCAAAGACGAAAAAGTTTTACATCATTCTTTAGGATGATGCTCGAAGAAATAAAAAACTGGTACTAAGAAATTCCAACTTTAACCAACTAGCCCCGAATGGATTAAATTCTAATATCAAAATCCTAAATTCTAAAACGGTTCAGTTAGTGAAATATTCTGTCTGTGATAAAATAGCCCCGATAGTAGTGGTATGAATGCAAATGCGTTGGCTTAATAAAACTTGGCTGCATTCATAGGAACGGATAGCGGGACTTTCCATTACGACGAAGCAAAAAACTTTCGCTCCTAATAAAAAATATCACAAAATAAACCGCAACTATCAACTCAAATTTATAACCTTAAAATTAAATCACCAAAAACACTAAGCGTATGAAACGTGAAAAATCAGCCATTGAAATGGAAAGAGAATTGCGAGAATTGAAAAAGGATCGAGAAAAACGTGAAAATCGAAAAGCTATTATCTTTGGTATTATTTCTCTTTTATTGATTGCAGGACTTTCTATCTTTGGGTATCAAAAGTATTTGGATTGGAATAAATCAACAGATGGTACCACCAATGTAAATGCTACAGCAACAACTCAAAATGGCAATCAAGCCAATAATAACTCTTCTGCTCCATCTTCTAATTCTAACAATAATTCTTCTTCTAATTCTAATAATAACTCGTCTTCTACTGCTGCTAAAAAACAGGAAAAAGTTTTCAATTATTCGCCTCCTACTGTGACCAATGGTAAGAAGGCTGGTATCATCGAAGTTGGGGCTAGTGGCTTCAATGCTTTTGCGATTAATACCAATGGAAAAAATTGGGAAATGAAGAAAAAACGATTTGATAAAAGCTTTGTAGCAGATGGATTGGCACAGGGTAAACGCATTGGGCAAGTCTTAGGAGATTATATCTCTCTATTGACAGAACAAGATGGGGTGAGTGGACGAAATGTACACTTTGTGGTATCGTCTGGCGCACAAAAAGAACCTGAAACACAACCAATCATCAATGAGTTGAAAAATCAAGGTTATGTGGTCAATACGGTCACGCCTGCACAGGAAGGAACGTATGCTTTTCAATCATTGGTTCCAGAATCCTTTAGAAAAAATTCTTTTGCTGTAGATATTGGAAGTGGAAATACCAAGATTTCTTGGATGGATGATAAGGGCAAAATACAGGCAATTGAAACAGTCGGTGCGAAGTATTATCAAAAAGATGTCAGCGATAAAGATGCTTATAAACGAGTGTTGAATACGGCTGCAAAAGTTCCTAGCTCTCGTACCAAAAATTGTTTTATCATTGGTGGTGTTCCGTATACTTTGACCAAACAACATGAGACGAAAAAAGGTCAACGATATGTTTCTTTATGGGATGCGAATGATTACAAACTGGAAGGTGCAAAAAGCAAAAGTGGTGGAAATATTTACAAAGCCATTCAAGCGGCTACCGATTGTGAGCAAGTTATTTTTGATGCAGATGCGAATTTCTCGATTGGCTTGTTGAATGAGATTGTGAGTAAGCAAAAAGGAAATCGTAGGTAAAAAATAACAGAAACTCAAAAAGAAAAAGCGATAAGACATCTTCATTGTGTCTTATCGCTTTTTTAGTTTAAAATTGAACCTCTATTGAGCCTAACTTTGCTTTATTGGGAAACCAAATGTCATAATCTGTAAGTTGAATCACGCCATCTAAAGTGCCGTCTGTATCTCCATATGCATCTAATTCTGCTGGAGAAAAACGCCATTCGTCAAAGTCGGTTACTTGTATGCTACCGTCATGATTGAAGTCGCCTGAATACATCACCCAAGTCGTCTCATTACCATCAAATGCATTCAATTGAGCTGTTCCAAAAGCTTGTGTTGGAGCCGTTGTAAAGTCATAGGTCATGGTCGCACCGGTCAAAGAAGTGGCACTTATAATGTCTAAATGATTGCGGTGTCTAACAACAAAATGATAGGATTCTGTTGGGTCAAGTTGTGTAAAAGCTAAAGCACCTCCTGTTTCTGGATGACGAATGTAACCATCACTTTCCAACAATCCTACATGGGTTTCTACAATTGTGGTCATCGCCATTCCTGATGCGGCAGGCGTGCCTGTTCGAGCTTCCACCAATATCCAATCTACAGTTCCATCGGGAATAGAAGAAAGTGTCATTTCGGCTTCATGATTGTAAGGAGTTTCTGTATAAGGATGTTCATTAGGAAGCAATCCCTCTTCTTGTAAAGTCGTTCTCATCTGTGTGGCATTCTCCATCGCCCCTTCTAAAAAAACACGCAAATCCACCATTACGGGAGCCGTTTCATTTAAACCATAGGCAGGCAGTTCTACGACATAACAATCTACTGAAATACCATCTTCTGCACCACTCCAATCAGATGCAAATAAGACTCTGGTTCCTGTTGGACTAATGGAGGCGTGAGGTTCTCCCCAAAAATTAAATTCTTGTTCATCGCTTCTGTGATGTCCAATTCGACAAACTTTGACATTGCCTTCTTCGGCTTTGACAATCACCAATTCTTGGTCTAACAAAGACTGTCCATCTTCATCATAACCCACCATTGAAGCAGCCAACCAACCACCTTCTGTATTTTTGTAGGCGAGAGCAGAATGATGTGTTCCAGATTGAGGATAATTATATCCTTCACTCTGACTAATGACAGGAAAACAATTACCTGTTGTTAAATCATGAGCAATAATATCGCCCAAACATCCACCGTCGGGACCTTCTGCAAAAGAAATAGCAAAGTAAGCATCATTTCCATTGGGCAAACGACCTAAACAAGCATGTTCACTACCATTAGAAACATTTAAACTATGTAAGAAGTCTCCCGACGAACCATAAACCGCACTTCTATGATAAAATAGCTCGCCACTTGGACCAGGCATGGGAGCTGTCCAATAAACATCACTAATATCAAATTCAACCAATTCACCTGTTGAAATTCTATAGTAATAGGCTCGATCATTATTGCATCGAAAACCAACTACATCAGAATCCCAAGACATCATTTGTACATCATTGCCCAGACTAATAAAACCAGAACAATTGGTGGTAATATCTTCAAAATTCACCAATACTTCCTGATTTTGAGTACTTACGGTATATCGGACAAAGTCCTTAGTACTGTTGTCTAAGTAGTATAAAATATCTGCTTCGTCAAAATCCCAAAAGAGTTGTTCTATATCGGCAGGATAAATATCATCCAAGTTTCTAATAAATTCATACGTTATCCCATCCAATAATTGATGTACTCCATTGTATTGGTCATAAACCAACATCAGAGATTCATCGGTATTCCAAGGTTGAATTGTATTGTATAAAGGGACAATTGCACCACCATCCACTACATTGGTAATACGTCGAATGGTTGTTCCAAAAGAAGGGTCGATTATCGCTTCCAAATAGTCAGGTTTGGCAATATCTTGCATAGGATGTGGAGACAAATCATTGACTTCTAAACCATAAGAAAGGTCTTGAGATTTTACAGGTATTAGATAGGTCAGCAAAAACAAAAATAAAACTACTTTTTTCATAACAAGATATTTTATAAAAAAGCGACAAGACTTATAAAAAAATCTTATCGCTTTTTCGAGTTTTAAAACTGCTGACTAAATCTGTAAAATTCCCAAGTGCCAATAATAACGGCAATCAAAAAATAAATCGCAAAGTAAGTTCCAAACTTGGGATTCACGACCAGCCTAGTTTCATTATCAATTTTTCGCCTTTCAATATTGCCCCATTTTTTTATCATTAGATGAGAGACCATAGCTGCTATGATAATAGCCACCAACTCCCAAATACAAATACGTCCAATGGTATATCCTGGCAAATCTTTGTAAAAAAACCGATTCACAACCAAGAGTGCAAATGCTGCCCAATAAGAAAAAAGTGTAAGGGTCAGAATACCTTGAAAGAGCCATCTCAAAATAAGGTCAGACATCATTTTCACATTTTTTCAAATATTTTTTAGGAGCGAAAGTTTCGTCTTTCATCGCATCAGAAAGTCCCGCTATCCGTTCTTATGAATGCAGCCTAACTCTACCGCAAGTCTTTTCGACTTGTGGCGCAAAGCTTTTTGCATTCATACCACTACTATCGGGGCTATTTTTCATGGTCTTTACCGACAGCATCCTGAACCGTTTTAGAATTTTGAAATTGAAACTTAGAATTTAATTCATTTATTGCTTCACAAACTTTTCATTCATCACTTGCTCACCAATTTGAATCGACAAGAAATAAATTCCTTTTGGTAAGTCTTGCATAATCAACTGCATTTTATCATCAACCAAAACCACATCATTCGCTAAGATTTGAACCAAACGACCTGCTTCATCATACAATTGAATACTCGGCATTTGTTCCAAAACCGTATTAAATTGTAACTCTATGAAATTGCGAGCAGGAATCGGCGAAATATCTAAAATCACTACTTCTTCGTTAACTCGATTCAAACTAATGATTGGTGAAGGCGTTAATTGTCCATCGGTATCTTCTTCTTGTAAACGATAATAAGTCAAACCTAATGGAGCGTCTTTATCGACAAAGCTATACTTTTGCAAAGTATTACTATTTCCTGTCGCCTTGACCATTCCAATTTGCTCAAACTTTTCTCCATCCAAAGAACGTTCAACTAAGAAGAAAGCCGCATTGTTTTCAGAAGCCGTTGACCAATATAAGCGATTACCTGTTGAAGTGCTTCGACCATAAAAATCTAATAACTCAATGGCTACTTTGATACAAGGTGCGGGTGTTCCTGACTCTGTATCACTACATCCTTGATTGTCTTCAACCGAGAAAGAATAACTTGAATTATCTGAACTTTCGATTAAAATATCGGCTGATCCAATTTCGTAATCACCACTCACATCCCCAGAAACACTATAAATATAATCGTCTGCATTCGGCAATCCATTGGCTACTGCATAAGCAGGCATTCCTCCCGAAAAAGAAACGGCTAATGTATAAAGTCCTGCTTCTGCATCACATTCATAATCTACCGACACATTGATAGGACTCAATACCACAAAAGCACTTCCAGACACCAAGTCATAACAATCCAACGTCATCAACACTAAAACGGCTGATTGTCCCACCAATTCGCCTAAATTTGCTGGAGCTTCTTCAGCCAGTACATTAAGTGCATGAGGCACATAACTTCCTGTTCCTGGATTATTAAATATTCCTGTTGTATTCACATCTACAATCGTCAAGTCATCATTGCTTTGAGTCAACACATAGACTTGTACATAATCTGCTGAACCTTCAAATCCTGTTGAACTAAATGAGAAACTAGGTGAATCGCTACAGTAAAAATCTTGTAAACTACTTTCATCTAATGTTCCTACATTGGCAGAACAAACGACTGGTTCATAACCAAAGTTAGCTCCTGTTTCAGTACTTGATTCTCCCAATTCATAGCTATAAGCCGATTGAGTAGAAAGCAAGGTATTTTCTGGTCCGCTTCCAACGATCACCACATAAGTACCTTCCACCAAATCACCAAAGGTATAGAATCCGCTACTATCTGTAAGCACTGTAGCAATCAAAGTCATTCCATCTTCCGCATACAAGTTCACCACAATACCTTCTAGTCCTACTTCCTCTCCATCCAACATTCCATTACCATTCACATCCAACCACACAATTCCACCAATGCTTCCTAAAACTGCTTGACATTCCAAAGAAAACATCATGGGTTCGATAGGTGAAGATTGGTTGCCACACAAATCATTAAACAATAAATCAGTTGAGAAAGAGAAAGTGCCAGAAGTACTCAAGGGTGGGTCGATTTGCAATTCAAAAGCATTGTCATATTCACCACCGATAGCACACGCTTGTCCCAAAACAGTCGTAATGGTATAAGGACCACCAGGTCCATCTATCACAAAACTTTCAGGCGTAATATCATCACAAATTACGTTTTCAGAAAGGCTGATAGCAACTGTTTGTCCACCACATTCAGAAGGTAAAACGACATTCGTTACTTCAGGAGGCGACAAGTCAAATATCTCCGCAGTAGAAGAACTAAAATCTATGGTATAACCATTGATAGAAGTACTAAATTGGCTCACATTGATGACATAAGTCTCTCCTACTTCTACAGGAATGGTCGCATTTTGATTAGGACCGCCAGCCCCTGCATTGGTTTCAGTAGTTGCACCCGTTGGACCCGTTTCCCCTGTATCTCCCGAATAATTACAACTAACTTGCAAAGAAATATCATTATTAATATCTGAACAGGGATTCGTTGTTAAGTTAAAAACGGCCCAGTCATAATCATCTGATAATACATTGGGGGTAATCGTAAAAGCTAAATCACCACCTTCTTGAACCGTAAAAACGTACCATACATCATTTTTTTCTCCCGAAAATAAACAAGATAGATCAGGGTTGATTTCATCTGGAATATTGCCCACTCCTTGATAAGCATCCATTTCAAAATAAACATCTTGACAAATTGGAATAGCATTGATACAATCCTGTGGACTTGGTACAGGAGGAGGTGGCGACTGACAGGCTTCATTTGAACATTCCCAAGTAGCAATCCAGCCCGACAATTCTGTAAAGCCATTGGATGTAAAACGAATGGTCATACAACCACTAGAAGCTCCAATCATAGCAGGTATTTCTCCTGTATAAGTTCCAATGAGTTCTGAATTTACATCTGGTCCATCAAAAAAGCTGATAAAGTCAGAGCCACTTTCGATATTGGACTCTTGAAACTCCATTTGTAAGCAAGTAGGTGGATTATCTGGACAAATGGTGAAAGTAAAGTCCTCATCATCTCCATAATCATCAAAAAAGCCTCCACTATCAAATAAGATCCCTTCACAATCAGTTACAAAGTTATTCATCATCAAATATTCTTCTTGTGCCAATAGGGAAAAGCTCAAAAAGAAACAACAAATAAAACTGAATAGGTAATTTTTTTTCATCAGTTAAGTTTTTGTGATTAACTTTTTTCAAGTTAAATTTATAAATTAGTGTCCCACACACTGATAAACAAACTAAGTTAAAATTAATCATTTTATTCTGAATTTTTAAATCTATGGAAAATTTTAAGATTATCAATAACCTAATAGCTACTAGACGCAGCATAAAACCTGAAACTTTCTCGGGAAAGTCCGTAGAAAAGTCTATTTTAGACAAAATATTGACAAACGCCAACTGGGCTCCAACTCATGCATTTACAGAACCTTGGAGGTTTATCATTTTTGCTGATGAAGGCAGAAAGAAATTAGGACAATTTGAGGCAGAATACTATAAAAGCAAGACTTCTGAGGAGAATTTTGTCCAAAAGAAGTACGACAAGGCACTCAATCGTCCTTTATGCGCCAGTTACATCTTAGCTATTTGTATGAAACGCCAGACAGAAGGTCGCAAAATCATTCCAGAAGTCGAAGAAATAGCAGCGGTTTCCTGTGCGGTCCAAAATATGTGGCTTTCGGCTCACGCCTACGGTTTAGCAGCTTATTGGGGTAGCGGTGGTGCTACTTACAGTGAGGAGATGAAGACCTTTTTAGGACTCCAAACACAAGATCAATGTTTAGGTTTTTTCTATTTGGGCTATCCACCCGAAGAACTCCCCCAAGCCCGTCGTTTGACCGAGATAGAGGCTAAAGTAGAATGGAGAAAATCTTAATTTGGGGCTTTATTAGGAGCGAAAGGCAAGGTGCTTTGTCGCTACAGAAAGTCCCGCTATCCGTTCTCATTCGTGTCGCCTAGCCTTCCTACCGCAAGTCTTTTCGACTTGTGGTAAAGCCTTACACACGAATACCACTTCTATCGGGGCTATGTTGAATGGTCTCAACTTATGGTCACTGGTCATCAGTCAAACAAAAACTAAAGAAATGAAACACTACATTATATTTTTCCTACTACTCTGTTTAGCTGCTTGCAACTCTATTGAACCAGAGGCAAAAACAACCTTTGAACTCAAAGAAAGTAAGTTAACCAGTAAAACCGAAAAATCCTCTAACTCCCCCAATGAACAAGTCAAAGCACTCAACAACCTTTTACGCTTCTATTATGATGAAGGCAACTTCCCTGCCGCCCAACCAACCATTGACAAATTAGAAGCCCTAATACAAAATTCTGATAAGGTTTCTAAACGCTTACAGGTAGATGGACACCTCAATTTATCAGAATTTTACCTAGACATTCAACAACCAGAAAAAGCAAAATCTCACTTACAACAAGCTCAAACAATAGCAAGAAAGATTTACGATAAGAATGGAATTAACTATGCCAAATTACAAATTGTTGCTGCCAATAATTTGCTTAAAGAAGGCAATTTAAAGGAGTCTGGAACAGAATTAAACGCAGCCATTTTAAAACTCCAAAAGATGGACAACAACAATATGGTAGAAGCCAAGTGTCCATTGGGAATTGGACATATTAGAAATGCTCAACTTAAAATCAAGGAAAATAATCCTCCCAAAGCAGAAGAATACCTAAAGATCGCCTTTAGAGTTTTACAATCCTGTGAACAAAAAAAATATTTGGGAATGGCTTCTGTGGAGATGGGCAATGCATTGTTACGACAAGGAAAAAACCAAGATGCAGTAAAATTTATTAAACAAGGATTAGAAATCTACAAACAAATCAACCACGAAAAACATCCCAATTATGCACTGGCTTTAAGCTATATGGGTATGATTTATTTTAGAGCAGGACAAATGAATGAAGCCGAAGAGTCTTTTTTAGATGCTGAAAAGATTATGATTCAAAACTTTGGTGAAAACCACGAATATACCAACAGCACCAAACAAGTTTTACAACAATTTTACGAAAATCGAGATAAGGTGAAAAAGAGTCCTCAATAAAGATCAAAATAAGCTCAAGAAGTAGGCTACCTGTCTAAGTTTGCCTAAAATCAAAGGACAGGTAAGTCGTTTCAATCGGATTGTTAACCAAATAATGAACCAACAATCCGATTGAAGCGAGTCATTTTTTCTTTGATTGTAAAATGGGGCAATCATCGTGGCAACTTTAGACGGGTAACCAAGAAGTAGTCTTACCACTCTGATGCCAAGAGCCCATACAAGCGATTCATATATTTTAATTCGGCTTCGGCTGGCTTACTCAATTGAGCAAAGTTTTTAGCTTCAAATAAGGCTTTCTTAAAATCCACCATCTTTTTACAATCCTCATTCAATGGATGCTCCAAAGGATAATTTGGAATTTTTAAAGGATATTCTTTGGTATAATTATTAAAATGATAGTGCAGTTGATTGGGAGAGTAAGTACTCAAATTATTTTGATTGAAAAAAGCTTTGATATTAAATAACACAAAATAATTGTACTTATCAAAAACGATGGGGACTTCTATATGTTTTACGCTATTGGCTGCAATCAAAGCATTCGTTTTGATTGGAATATTGATTTGTTCTTCTGTTTGGGCGGGCAGCAATGTCTCTGTACCCATATTGGAAGGGAGATAGGGCATCACCTCCGAACGTTCTTTGGGTGAAAACTCATTGAGCCAAGTATCTTTGACTTGAAGTTCTAAACCATCTATCCATGTATCATGGTCTGTACGATTGATAATTTCAACCTTCAAGGTTTCTCCTTTGATATGAAGTGACACCACTTCTATTTTTTTGATAATCTTATTGCTTCTTGCTTTTCGATAACGCCGCCCTTCTAATTGAGAATAGATGGTAACAGCAGAATAAGCCATAATGAAGATGATTACAATACAAACAACTACAACCATAAGACAAAAGATATGTTTTAAAAGTAGTGCAAAGTTAGAAAAATGATACGAGCTTATAAAAAATCCGATAAAAAACGATTGTTAGAGATCTTCACGCTCAATGTTCCTAAGTACAGTGTCAAATAAATTTTTGCAGGTTTTTTTTGAGGTGTTTTGTAA
>JAHDBB010000114.1 GCA_020630635.1 Chitinophagales bacterium | reverse complement strand
CTGCGGTAGTATTGTGGGACATCGAAGGTTTTCATTGATTGATTTTTTGGTTAAACAGTTGGTCTAAAACTCTAACAACAGTTGGAAATTCGGTATCTATATATTCACTCAACTCAAACACACCTAATTCTATTTCTTTTTTGACTTTATTCAAAAATCGTTTTCGTCTTGTCCAAACAGCACCAGGATAATTGATACCCAATGTTTTTATCATCTCATTGATACGTTTTTGCTCGTCTTCTGAATAGTTTTGAGTATGGGCGATGTAAACATTATCGTCTATATCAAATTCCATTCTTTCCAAAGGGTCATAATCATCCAAATCAGGTTTTAGAATATTATCAATAGAATTTGTTCTTTTTCTATTATTAGTACCACTATCTGATACAAAAAGATTATTCCATAACCAACCTTGTGTCTTTTTCAAAGTTGAATCAAAATGCTCTATCTGTCCATCAGCTTCAGTTTTTCCTTTAACATACTGATAGCGACCATCTTTCCAGTAGTCATCTGTTAAAAAATCTGTATTACATAATCTCATTTCAGTAAAAGCACATAATCCATTTTGGCATCTTAACAAATCAAATTTAACATCTTTGTAAAACTTGTTATTACTAGAGTTATATTCATCATGATTTTCTCCTTTTTCCTCAAATGCATCTACCCATTCTTTATATTTGGTTGAAAGGTTATTTGATTTATCAATTCTCTGCATGGTTATCAAGGGTTTTCCAATCTAGTAAAGTGGCTATTTTATCGTATTCTTTCCAAAGCTCTTTTTTCTTCGTTTTATCTGATTCTTTTTTTATTTTTCGTTCCAATACAGCTAGTTCCATCACCCTTTTCACTCTTTCTGAATTGCTTTCTTCTTCGACACTAAATAGCTTCTCTAAAATAGAGTCCCATCTCAAATATTTTGGATGAATAAAATAATTATCGACATGACGACCTTGACTTTCATCATAATAGAGTTTTTGTTTGACATTGCCTTCTGGTGTAAACTCTAATTCTATGACTTCCCAAGGATCAAAAGATGACGCAATAATAGGCGAATGTGTCGCAAAAATAAACTGTGCTTCTGGCAACATGGAAGTATAAAAGTCTATGAGTATTTTTTGGGTATTGGGATACAAGGACCGTTCTGGTTCATCAATTAAAACAATGCTTTTTTTAGGTTGAAGGGCATACAATGGAAAAAGGGTATAAAGCAACTGTCGAATACCTGTACTCCATTGATTCATGGGGATTTTTTGGTCATTCGTCGTCTTTAAACTTAGAAAAGTCTCTTGCCCCAAATTATCTAAATCAATGCTTCCATCTATTTCTAAATGGAATTTTTTGAGTAATGGATCAAAATAGTTTTTGAGTTTTTCTAAGTTATTAAGGTTTGCTTTTTTATATTTTTCAAGTGCAAGTGTAGCTTCTTTTACCCCTTTTTTTATTCTTTCAATGTTAATTTCATTAGTAAACTTTAAGGCAAGCTCTTTTTTGTATTTTTGTTCTCTTTCTACTGATTTTTTAAGTTCATTTCTGAATGCCATCCAAGTTTGGTGAGTTTCACTATCATTAAAATCAAATACTTTTTTATCTAAAAAAATTTCATCATAAGTACTTATTTGTAAATTTATAGTAGATAAATCTGGACCTGCCGGAAAATATAATAATAAATGGCTATATGTCTCATAATCATCATAAGCAATTCTTTCTAATAAATTATGCATTGTCACTTTTATCTGATATTCCTCATCATGAAAAAACCTATCTCCTTTTGTTGAAATAGACTTCTGGTTTTGTGAAAAAAAAGCATCTAAGTCTCTATAATAAGAACTTATTAAATCCAAAAGCGTCGTCTTCCCCGTTCCATTATCCCCAATAATACAAATCTTATCCAAAGGCTCACCCGCTTTAGGATGCCCCTCTGGATAAGTTAAATCTAAATGTACATTTTTAAATTGATTATAATCTTCTAAATGTATGGATTTTAACCTCATTTCATTAAGTTTTAGTAAAGCAATTACGAGTCACTCGCCACAAACCAATCGTCACCAGTCACCAGTCACTATTTATATCTCATAAGTCTTCTTAAAATCTGGTATAACAACATTATGGAAGCCCTTTTGTTCCAATTTTTCTTTATAAACCTCCATCACCTCCTCATCGCCATGCACCAAAAACGTCTTTTTGATAATATGCTTTTCCTGACACTCCAAAAACTTGATCATTTCCTCATAATCTCCATGTGCTGAAAACGGATTTAAGATTCTAACTTCGGCTTTTACCTTATAAGGATCACCAAACAAGCGCACCTCTTTTGCTCCATTAACCAACTGACCGCCCACACTTGATTTAGAACAATAACCCACAATCAAAATCGTATTTTTCTTATTCTCAATATTATTGATAAGATGATGGACGATTCGCCCTCCTTCAATCATTCCTGAAGATGAGATGATGATACAAGGTTCTCGCAATTTATTGATGGCTTTGGAAGCTTCGACATCTCTTACATAACTCAATCCATTAAAACCAAAAGGATCATCATCGTCTTTCATAAAATTCTTCATTCGACTATTGAAACAGTTGGGATGTTTCTTCAAAATATTGGTTGCGTTTACGGCTAAGGGACTATCGACAAAGACTTTGAGATGGGGCAATTTTCCTTCAAATTCTAAGTCATTTAAGACACTCACGATTTCTTGTGTACGTCCAACACTAAATGCAGGTATAATCAATTTGCCTTCTTTTTCGATACAAGCCTTGTGTACCACTTCCAATAAACGGTCTTTGGCTTTGGGTGGTTTGACATGGGTTCGATTCCCATAAGTCGATTCTGCAATTAGATAATCACATTGGGGGAAAGGTTGTGGGGCTTTCAAAATTCGGTTGGTGTAACGTCCTATATCTCCTGTAAATGCAATGCGGTGATACTGTCTTCCATCTTTGACTCGCACATTCACAACGGCACTTCCCAATATATGCCCTGCGTCGGTAAATTCGACCCAAAGATCATCATCTAATTGCGTTACTTGGTTATAAGGAATGGTGCTAAAATATTCTAAGGAACGGTTGGCATCCTCAATGGTATAAAGCGGCTTGATGGGCTTTTTCCCTTTGGCAATCAACGACTTATTCATATATCGAGCATCGGCTTCTTGGATGTGTGCGCTATCCAACAGCATAATATCGCACAAGTCTTTGGTCGCTGGTGTACAATAAATGCGTCCATTAAATCCTTCTTTGACCAATCGTGGAATCAATCCTGAATGGTCGATATGGGCATGTGACAAAATCAAGACATCTATCTCTTTGGGGTTGAATCCAAAATGGCTATTATATTTATCGGTATCAATGGCTTTTCCTTGAAACAATCCACAATCCAACAATATCTTTTTTCCACTTTTCAAGGTAATCAAATGCTTGCTTCCTGTCACTTGTTTAGCAGCACCAAAAAATCCTATTTGCATATAGTTAGTTTTTATTTTTAAATATGTTTATTTTTGAAAGTCCATAGTCTGTCAGTCGATCGTCCATAGTTATTTTACGTGACAGGTGACTTTCTGTTGGTTTTCTGTTTTTTATTTTTGGGAGCGGACAGTTCATTGCTTCGTCACAAAGGAAAGTCCTGCTATCCGTTCTTATGCTTGCTCTAAATATGACATTTTTCTAAAAAATGTCATATTTTCGCATTCATACCACTCCTATCAGGGCTATTTTTGAAAGGTCTCAACGTATGGTAACTGAACCGTTTTAGAATTTTGAAATTTAAAATTAGAATTTAATCCAGTCGGATCTAGCTGGTTTTGAATAGTACTTCTTAGTACCATTTTTTAGCCCTATATAAAAATCATTGCTTCAAAAATACGCAATGTCATGGTTAAAACGTTTTAAATAGAGTTTTATTTGTCACTTGTCACTTGTCACTTGTCACTTGTCACTTGTCACTTGTCACTTGTCACTTGTCACTTGTCACTTGTCACTTGTCACTTGTCACTTGTCACTTGTCACTTGTCACTTGTCACTTGTCACTTGTCACTTGTCACTACTACATACTTCTTTATTCTCGTATATGTTCCGATTTCTACTGACTATCTTAACTTTTGGCCTAGTAATCGTGCTGGTTTTACTGGCGTACATCGACTTTGAGCCGTTGCATCAGTGGCGGTACGATCTGAAAACCCGTCAAAAAGCGGTCTTGAGCTATCTGGATATTGATAAGGTACTCAACTCTATTGAAAAAATAGCCGTCTCCGACTTACCCTCGTCTTATCTTACTTACTCCAAGTATCAACATAAAAAATATAAAAAAATCACAAAGGGCAAAGATTTTTACTTGATCAAAGGCAATGATAAATATAAGTTTTTAGTAGATGAGTATCGGGTTAAAGATTTTGTCACTAAAGATGGACTGATGAAGCGTTTCAAAAAATCGGAGCAGTATATGTTGCTAGATAAAAAACTCCTTTATAAACTCTTGGAATTGAAACTCGCTTTAAAGGATAAAGGATATAATCCTGATGGTTTTAAGATGGTGAGTGCTTTTCGCCATCCTCGTCATAATGAAGATATAGGTGGAGCTAGTCAAAGCCGACATATGCATGGGCAAGCGATTGATATTAAGGTGAAGGATGTGGATCAAAATGGAGTCGCCAATCAGAAGGATAAGAAAATTATTTTGGACTTGTTGGAAGAGCAGATTATTAAAAGTGAGGGCGGTATTGGTCGGTATCCGAAGTCGATGAGTGTGCATTTTGATACGAGAGGCTATCGGGCTAGATGGGATAGTTATTAGTGATTTGGAGGTGAAGGGACGGTTGCGGTTCGCTTCTTGGTGTTGGGACGAGGGGACGTTGCGGTTCGTTTCTTGATCTTTTGGGACGAGGGGACGTTTGGTTTTTCGTCCCATCGTCCCAACATGTAGAAAATGAACTGTTCGTCCCGTCGTCCCAACATGTAGAAAATGAACTGTTTACCATCTTTAAAGCGTTCTGTCCATAGCTATCTAGCCCCGATGGTAGTGGTATCACCAACCTGTGCTGGCTAAAGGGTTCGGGGGGATTGGTGATAAGAACGGACAGCGGGACTTTCTAGTACGACGAAGTAATAAACCCTTCGCTCCTAGCCTAAAAAATGAATAGGATTATTAGGATTTTTTCGTGATTAATAGGATTTCAAGTATTGAACAAAAACGTCCCGTCGTCCCAAAATCACGAAAACAACCACAACGTCCCATCGTCACTATTGTGAAAATCCTGACTATCCGTCTAAAGTTACCAAATTATAACCAAAGAGAGAGTCAGTCGTTTCAATCGGATTGCTATGCAAGTAATGAACCAGCAATCCGATTGATTTATATGAATAGACTCCCCTTTCTCTTTATCAATCGGATTGCCTCCATTTTTCGTGGTTAGCAATCCGATTGAAGCGAATCATTTTTTCTTCTATTGTGAAAATCACCATCTACTTGTTACTTAACTACATAATCGTATAAAAGTCCTTCGTCAATTCGATATAGGCAGGTGTGTAATCATTGCGCTGCTCAAATTGGATCACTAAACGAGAAATAATAGGCGGCTTTTCGATCTGCTCAAATTGCATCAGTAAGCGTTCTACTCCTTTGTCATGTTTGGGATGTACTTCTACTAATTGTGTGCAAAAAAGTCCATATTTTTCAGCTTGTTTTTGGAAAATTTGTCCTTCAATTGTTGGTAGAATTAGACAGAATCTTCCTTCATTGGTAAGCATCTTTTTTACTGCCTTTAACAAGTCTTGATAAGGTAAAGTAGCTGTATGACGAGCATTTTTTTTTGCTTGATTTTGCTTCGTTGTCCCTGTATTGAAATAAGGTGGATTGCTCACAATGAGATCATACTGTTGAGTTGTGTCTTTAGCGAAATCTTGAAGACTTTGATGAAAAATCTGAAGACGATTCGACCATCGACAGGCTTGCATATTTTGTTGAGCTTGTAAAAAAGAAGCTTCGTCTATCTCGACAGCATCCATGTGCAAAGCCAAATGACGTTGTGCCAACATGATGGCGATGAGTCCCGAACCCGTCCCAATATCCAAAGCCCTGCTCGCCCCTTCAATATCTGTCCACGCTCCCAATAAAACGCCATCGGTTCCTACCTTGAAAGCACATTGGTCATGGTAAATATCGAATTGCTTGAAATGAAATGGTTTACGACTCATGTGACTCTTGATATTTCCGAATCACTTTGAAGTTTTCACAAACTAAGGGCATATCTTCTGTCACCTCGCAATTGATCGAAGGCGCATTCTTGGTAAAAAAGTCTAAGTGAGCTTTCTTCCAATATTCATAACTCAAATCTCCTTCGCCCTCTGTCCGAGCAAATTCTGGAGTCACCTCATTGAATGGCACAATCTCTACTTTGGTCAATTCAATCAGACATCCAGGGCGACCTTTGCTATCTACCACCAATTGTTGACTTCCAACTTGGGGAATGGGATCGTTGTAAAATTCGTAATCCCAAAGCATTCCACAAGTTCCTGTTTTTTTGCCTTCCAATACCAATGCTAGTAAATCTTCTGCTAATTGTCCTCCACCTCCAAAAGCCCAAACATCAAATTTTTCATTTAAGTCGATTCTTTGTTGGAGAATAATGTCAAAGTACGCCTCTATGATTTTTGTTTTTTGAGCTGGATCTAAAAAATCAGCATTAGATATCTCAAAAAGTGATTGCCATTGGTCTTTGGACACTTCGCCTACAACGTCCTTTTGTAGAATCCAAAAAGTGGCTGTTTCATTTTCTATTTTCACAAAATCTGTTTGTAATCTTTGGATGATTGCCTTGGCTTCCACTTCTTCAAAGTAGACTTGTTTTGCTTCTTTAATTAAAAGTTTATGCTCTCGGTTGAGCAATAAATGCATTTTTTCCATAGTAAATAGTTACACATTAAAAAATACTCAGATACAATTGTCACAAATTAGGTTAAAATCCGTAAATAATTTTAAATATCACGCAACTTTTTTTGTTTTTTTCATCTCTATATATAAGTACCTAGCCCTAAATAATCGACACATTTTATGAGGGTCTCTTTTTTCATAATCCTGCGTTATTTTTTCCAGCGATAGCTCGGCTATTACCGCAAAAAATGCCTTGTCTGATTAAAAAATAGTCTGCCTCAAAAATGACGATTATTTACGCATAGGTACTTAGAAACTAATTTCCTAACAAAAAAAATATAATTTAACTATTTGCCTTTATGAAACCAATCGAACGCTTTTCCCTTCTTTTATTTCTTCTTTTTTCCCTCCAATCAATAAACGCACAATCCATTTTAAACAATCATGTCAATCCCAAGGATGTCACCATTATCAGAGATGAATATGGTGTTCCTCATATTTATGGTAAGACTGACGCAGATGTGGCTTATGGGCTAGGCTGGGCAATTGCAGAAGACGATTTTGAGACTTTACAAATGATGTACTATGCTTTGCATGGTCGAGCTGGCGAGGTCTTTGGCAAAAAAAATGGCGCACCTTTGGATGTTATTGCTTTTGCTTGTAATCTTGACAAAGTCGTTGATGCAAAATTTGATACGGCTTTTTCTGATGAATTTCGCAAGGTGTTGGCTGCCAAAGTACAGGCGACCAATGATTATGCAACAGCACATCCTGAAGAGGTTTTGTTGAAAGACATGTTTCCGATGACAGAAAAAGAGGTCATCAAGCTGTATGTTTTTGGAAATGTTGTGATGAGTAATGCTGTTTTTGACATCGCCCGTGTAATTGAGGACAAGTTGAGTCCAGAAATTCATGAATTAGCTTCTACAGGTGGATCAAATGCTTGGGCATTCAACAGTGATAAAACCGATGATGGCACTAGCTGGATGGTTAGCAACACCCACCAACCCTTAGAAGGTCCTTTCTCTTGGTATGAAGCCCATGTAGAAAGCGAGGAAGGTTGGAAAATGATCGGAGCCAACTTTCCAATTGGTATTACGCTGTTTTTAGGAACAACACCCAATTTGGGGTGGACGCATACAGTCAACTTTCCTGATCTTAGCGATGTTTACAAATTGACCATGAATCCGAAAAATAAAAAACAGTATGAACTGGATGGTGAATGGTATGATTTAGAAGAACGTACTTTGAAATTTAAGGTAAAAGTAGGCGGCATTAAGGTTCCTGTAAAACGTACCTTCTATTGGAGCGATCATCATGGCGTTGTTGCAAACAACAAGGATGGGTTTTATGCCATTCGGATGCCTGCTTTAATGGATGTTCGTTCTGCGGAACAATGGTATTGGATGAACAAAGCACAAAACTTTGACGAATTTAAAGAAGCATTGAGTTTACAAGGCATTGCCAGTCTCAATACGATTTATGCCGATAAAGACAACAATATTTTTCATCTAAGTAATGGTCTTTGCCCTAAAGATCGTGCTGAAAAACCCAATCTTAATTGGACAGGTGTTATAGAAGGAAATAAATCCGAAAATATATGGTCAGAAGATTT
Source organism: Chitinophagales bacterium (assembly GCA_020630635.1). GTDB lineage: Bacteria > Bacteroidota > Bacteroidia > Chitinophagales > UBA2359 > JAHDBB01. The sequence goes on along the minus strand of JAHDBB010000114.1, from coordinate 4,991 downwards.
TTATACGATTGATGAAATGCCTCATTCTTTGAATCCCCAATCGGGCTACCTTTACAATACCAATAATTCGCCTTTCACTAATTCTGGAGACAACGATTGTTTGAGCAAAGATTGTGTGGATGCGACCATGTGTTACCTCACCAAAGAAAACAATAGAAGTCTTCGTTTTCAAGAATTGATGAAGGGTTTTGAAAACAAAAAAGTCACTTTTGAGGATTTGAAAAAAATGAAGTACGACATTCAATTTAATAGCGAAACTTTTTATAGTTGTACCTTTGAAAACATGGATGATATCACCAATTTAGATCCTAAAAAATATCCTAAATTAGCGGATGTCATTGAGACCACTAGACGTTGGAATAGACGAACCGATATTGATAATACAGATGCAGCGATTATGTCTATGACGGTTTACAATTTAATTGATTTGGCTGCCGAAGAAATTCGTATGATGAATGTGAATACGGTTCCTGAAGATTTATTGGTTAAAGCCATGAAAAAAGCCAAAAAACATCTCAAAAAGCATTTTGGTACGATTCATGTTCCTTTGGGTGAGCTACAAAGACATGTTCGTGGCGATGTCAATTTACCGATTTCAGGGATGCCTGATAATTTGGCGGCGATGATTTTTGACAAACACAAAAAGGGAAGACTTAAATCTTATCATGGGGATTCTTACATTCAGTTTGCTCGCTATGATAAAGATGGAGTAGTCAGCATTGAATCTATGATGGCTTTTGGAAATTCAAGACGGGAAGATAGTCCTCACTATACTGATCAGATGGAGATGTATGTCAATAAGGAATTAAAGAAGATGACTTTTGATAAGGAGGAAATTAAAAAGAATGCAAAAGCGACTTATTATCCAGGTGAGATTTCTTGGAGATAAAAAATACTAAAATGATTTAAAACGGATTGTTGGTTGATAGCTGGCAGTCCGTTTTTTTTTATTTGGAGCGAAAGGTTCATCTTTCATCGTAATAGAAAGTCCCGCTATCCGTTATTATCCCCTTTGTAGAGCAAATTCATGAATTTACTCTACAAAGGGGATACCACTACTATCGGGGCTATTTTTGAATGGTCAGAACGCATAGTAAATGAACCATTTTAGAATTTTGAAATTAAAAATTAGAATTTAATTCATTCGGGGCTATTTGACTTTAGACATAACTTTCAAGATAGTTTTTTATATCTTGTAGGCAGCATCCTAAAGAATGCTGCTAAACCAAAAACATCTTTGATTGATAAAAAATCACCCCTCATCCAACACGACAAAGTTATCCAATTCTTCTTCCCAAGAATAGTCTTTATACACCAACTTAAAACCTGTTACTTCGACTCCCAATTTTTCCTTTATCATTTGTTCAATCCCTTCTTGACCACCAAAATCATCATAATACCACTTAAACAACTGGCTCAAATGGACCTCTTTCTCTTCCGTCAAAATATCTGTCTCTCCTTCCAAAAACGAAAGGGTTGCCAATTCCAGTTGTTGATCCAATTTGTCGGCAGAATAAAAGGCAATGGGCGGACAACTCTTTGCGCCACAATTCAAAGCAAAATGAATACGCTCATCTAAGGTTTCCACTTCCAAATCTTTGAGTTGTTTGTTGTTAAAAACTTTGGGTAAAAATCCCAATGAATATTTATTTTGTTGCTTCCTCAAAATCCCATGTTCCATATCATCCAGACTCATTTTTTGTCCAGCGATCGTGAGCAATTTCTCCTTATAAATTTTGGGTTTCTCGATCTTTTTCTCTTTTCGTAAAATTTGGAAAAAAGCATTATATGCATTGATCCAAAATGTTTTTTTATCTATATCATTCGACAAGCCTTTTTTCAAATCTTCCCAACTCAAATTTTCCAATTGTGTGACTAAATCTTGTGTGGGTTCATTCATCTTGACTGCCCACAATAATTTTTCAGAAAGTTGTATGATGTTTTCAGACATGCTCTTTTATTTTTTGCAATCCATCTGGTACTAAGAAGTCATTTCCTCAACCAACTAGACCCGATAGTAGTGGTATAAATGCAAGTGGCTTTGAACCACAAGTCGAAAAGACTTGCGGTAGAAGCTTGGCGCATTTATAAGAACGGATAGCGGGGAGACTCGTTGCGACGAAGTACCCAACCTTTCTCTCCTAAAAAAGAAAATCTTACACTAAAAATTCAAAAAGACTTGGATTGTCATTAAGGTATTGATAGTTGATGTCATGTTCTTTCATGCGTTGGATCAATGGATCAAAACCATCGCTATTGGGTAACTCAACCCCTAAAACAATAGGTCCTGACTCTCGTTGATTTTTCTTTTTGTATTCAAAATGGCAGATGTCGTCATTGGGACCCAACACTTCGATCAAAAACTCTTTTAGTGCGCCAGCTCTTTGGGGAAGTCGGACAATAAAATAATGTTTGAGACCTTCATAAAGTTGGGAACGCTCCTTGATTTCCGCCATTCGAGTGATGTCATTATTACCACCGCTAATGACGCAGCAAATATTTTTACCCTTGATTTTGTCTTTGTAAAAGTCCAATGCAGCTACACTCAAAGCCCCCGCAGGTTCGACAACTATTGCTTCTTCATTGTATAAATCCAAAATGGTCGAGCAGATTTTTCCTTCTGGAACTAAAATTACCTCTTCTAAAATCTCTCGACAAATTTCAAAAGTCAAGTCTCCTACTTTTTTGACCGCTGCCCCATCTACAAACTTATCAATGTGTGAGAGTTCGGTATTGACTCCTGCATTTATGGAAGTCTTCATGGCTGGTGCGCCTTCGGGTTCGACTCCAATAATGATTGTCTTTGGTGAAACCTGTTTGAAAAAACTCCCCACACCAGCAGACAGTCCTCCCCCACCCACAGGAACAAATAGATAGTCTAAAGGCTCATCACTATCATCCCAAATTTCTTTGCCAACCGTACCTTGTCCCTCAATAATTTTAGCATCATCAAATGGATGAACAAATGGTTTTTGTGCTGTCTGACTTTCCTCCATTGCTGCATTGTAAGCATCATCAAAAGTATCACCAAGCAATTTGATCTCCACATATTCTTTACCAAACATTTGGACTTGTTTGATTTTTTGTCGAGTGGTGGTGACGGGCATATAAACCGTTCCAAAAATTTGGAGCTTGTGACAAGAATACGCAAAACCTTGTGCATGATTGCCTGCACTCGCACAAATAACTCCCGCCTTTACTTCCTCTGCTGAAAGACTGGCAATCTTATTGTAAGCTCCTCGTATCTTGTAGGAACGCACAACTTGTAAATCTTCTCTTTTGAAATAAATTTGACATTGATACTTTTCGGAAAGTTGTGTTTGGTATTGAAACGCCGTATGGATGGCAATACCTTTGAGTCGTTTGCTGGCTGCTAATATGTCGCTGGTTTGTATGCTCAAAATTTTGAAGTTTAGATTGTTGGTAGTCCTATATTTGTAATGCTATATTTTTAGCGAACCGTAACTATTTCACAAGGGATTAAAATCCCTCGCTCAAAAGAAACTCACCTATTTTCAAAGAGAAGGAATTCATTCCTTTTCCGATACGAAGCTTTGTCGCCAAACTCTCAAAAACAAGTCTGGGCATTATTTGCGGGACTGAAGTTCCTCGTTTTGACCTTATTTGAAATCTTACTGAGCGAGGGAATTCATTCCCTTGCTATCAAAAGATTCATCGCTTAAAATACCATTACATTTAAAGAACTACCAGATTGTTTTATCAGAATTGCAAAGGACGTAATTTTTTCAAAAAAAAAGCAGATAAAACAAGATTCTTCTCGTTTTATCTGCAATAACCATATCATTTTTACATACTTACTCCTCTTCTTCAATATCTTCTAGTTGTGCCTTAATAATGGCTTCTGCTCGTTCGTAAGGATTGGTTTCAAACTCTTCATATATTTCTTTAAGCAAAATACAAACAGGACAGCTCAATAAGTGATTTTCAATTTCTTGTTGTCCTTTGGGAGGAAGCAATCCTTGTATATAGAATAAGATTTCGCTAGAATGCAGGCACTCTTTATTGACCAATATGTTGTGGATAATGTTTACGGCTTGCTTTTGGTTCTTCGGCTTCATTTTCTTGTTTTAAATTAGCAATAAGTATTTGTCGCAATCGACATTTCGCTATTTTAAGATACTCCCATATCTGGTCTTCTGTGCGTTTATACTTATTAGAAATAACTGATATATTCTTATTTCTAAAATAGAACTCGTAAATACAAGCAGACTCGATGACCCCTAACTGATTGACTGCTTCAAATAAGATGGTTTCAGCTAGACGAGTTTCTTGCTCTAGTTGTTTGATAGATAAGTCTGTTCGTTTGAGTCGAATGCACTCTACACTGCCTTGTTTGCTTTCAAGAAATGTAAAAGCTTCTGTATTTTCATTTTTGATACAAACCGTTTGTTTTTCCCAAACATTTAGATGATTTTGAGCAATTTGTATAATAATTTCCTCAATTTTTTCAGCAGTATTTTCTGCTTGTTGCAGCAAAATTTTAAAGACTATTTCACTCACCAATTTGTCCAAACAATGAATTCCCCACTGTTTTTTGGTACTTTTTTGATAAAGAAAAAATAGACATTCTTGATAGATAAGTTGTTGGTGACGTTGATAGAAAATAATAGGAATGTCTTCAATATATTTTCTCTGTTGAAACAGTTGAATCAACGTTTTACTACCCATTCTGTTTAATAATGATAACATTGACTAGGTGTTGATTTAAGTTCTTCAATAAAAAATGTTAGAATTTTTATTTTAAGTGAAAGATTAGAAATAAACTATTCCAAAATGGGACTAAGAGATTTTTTGATTTTGAGCGGTTCGACGGCTCGACGAAAAACGCAGTCATAGCAGGGCTACGACGAGTATTTTCAACGAAAAAAATCGGAAAATGTCGATGTCACATGGAATAAGTTATTTTTGTTGTTTCACTAAGTACAGTGTAAATTTAATCTTTTCGTGTTTTATCTTGTCCTATAGTGTAT